>JBAVZX010000608.1:0-3935 GCA_049589015.1 Phormidium sp.
GAACCTGTTTTTCTTCCGCTTCCAGCAAATAGCACTCGTAGGGATTAGCAGGATGCTGAAAAATTTCCTTAGTTAGTGACACCTTAGCATCTCGGATCGCTTCAATTCGGCGGGGAAAAGCTTGGATCAACTCTTCCCAATCGCTAGGAGTAATGGTCGCGGTTAACTGTTGGCGCGTCCACATTTCCAGGTCATCTACACCATCGAGGATTGTGGGTAGGGGATCATGACCAAATTGAGTTTGAGTTGTGAGGCGTGAGCTCAACCAAGATGAAGGCGAAGTCAGAAACAACCCGGAAAAATTAGGATCGGGGAGGGCATCACCGACAAAAATTTCCTTTTCTGTAGTTACCCAACCTTGTAATTGGGGAATTTCCACCTTGAGGAGTCGCTGCTGAGTTGCTTCTGTGGCGACGACAATTACTGGCCCAGACCACATTAAAGCTGGTGCTAGGTAACTTAGGCGATAGCGAACATTTGCCGAAGTGGGTGCGCCGACTTGAATCAAGGCACTTCTTTCCAATCTTAAGGCGCGTGCCACCAGTCTAGCCATAGTTAAATGGTGGGGCCAGTATGTCTCTTTGCACTCTCTGAGGAATGCTCGCAGTGAGTTATGGACTTCTACCTCAATCATGTCGATTTTAGATTTTAGATTTTGGGTTTTGGATTTTGGATTAACCTTTTTACTTTGGTTCTCAAGATAAGAGTTGGAGCCTTTTGCCTTGGAGCCTTTCTTGGAGCCTGTGGGTTTTCTGGCTAGATTTTTGTAAAATATTGTTTAAAATTCGAGGAAGATGAAAAACCGTTTATTGCGACTTGTTCTTTTACTGATTTTCTCCGTTATTTTGGGATTAGGTGGGTGGGTTCCGTCTGCTACGGCTGATACCGAAAACCAAAAGCTGATAGCAGAGGTATGGCGCATTGTCAATCAATCATACGTCGATGAGACGTTTAACCATCAAAATTGGTGGTTAGTGCGCCAAAACGCTATGAAGCAACGCACCAAGAACCGAGAAGAAGCCTATTCTGTAATTGGCAAGATGTTAGCTAGTTTAGACGATCCTTTCACGCGACATCTTCAGCCAAGCCAATACCGCAATTTACAGGTATCCACTTCTGGGGAACTCACAGGAGTTGGGCTACAGATTGCGATGGATGAAGAAACAGGTTCTTTGCAGGTAATAACACCAATTGCGGGATCACCAGCCCAAAAAGCTGGAATTAAACCAGGCGATCGAATTCTGAAAATCGATGGCGTTTCTACTACTGAGTTTACTTTAGACGAAGCTGCGGCTCAGATGCGTGGTCCAATGGGTAGTCAAGTAGTACTGACTGTGGCAAGGCAACAGGCAGAGGCCGAAGAAGTTATACTAGTGCGCGATCGCATTGCCCTTAACCCTGTAATTGCCGAATTACGTTCTTCATCAGGAAGTGTTCCGGTGGGGTATATTCGCCTGAACCAATTTAATGGTAACGCGGTAGCAGAAGTAGCTAATGCGATCTCTAGCTTGGAAAAACAAGGTGCAGCTGCCTATATTCTAGATTTGCGGAATAATCCCGGTGGATTATTACAAGCTGGAATAGAAATCGCCCGTCTCTGGTTGGATCAAGGTACCATTGTTTACACAGTTAATCGTCAAGGCATAATTGGTAGCTTTGAAGCAACAAAAGCAGCCCAGACGAGCGATCCAATGGTCGTCTTGGTAAATCGTGGCACTGCTAGTGCTAGTGAAATTCTCGCTGGTGCTTTACAAGACAATCAACGCGCCCAAATTGTGGGTGAAAAAACTTTTGGTAAAGGTTTAATTCAATCACTGTTCGACTTGTCTGATGGTTCCGGTTTAGCGGTAACTGTCGCTAAATACGAAACTCCTAATCATCATGACATTAACAAGTTAGGAATTACTCCCGATCGCGTAGTCAGTTGGGAACCAACTGCTTTTGATCAAATAGCCACAGAAGTAGATCAACAATATAAAACAGCTTTCGAGCTATTAAGTACTGCTTCGGTTGTGGCAAATGCCAATTGAAGGCAGAGAACTCTAAGGGAAGAAAGGTAACAGGGTATGGGTATGGGATAATTCAATTTACCGTTAATGAACCCCCCCTGCTCCTCTGCCCTGAACTAAGTTTCGGTAATATTAAATCAATAAAGCAGCAGTCAGATCTATTTAGTGAGGAAGCCATAACAATAGGGAGTTAGAAAGGCAAAAAGCAACATTTAATAGCCCAAATTGCTAGTTATACAAAAACCAGGTTTCTCTGGTCAAAGTTTTATCACTAGCAACTTGAGTTAATAGTGGAGATTTGCCTTTCTGGTTTAATTATGTTTAACGGTTTTCTGTAGCAAATTGGCGACAGGCTTTGATGCCCAATTTAGGATTGCTGCGATACTCAGCACTGGGAATTAAAGTGTTAAGTTGGCGATTCATACCAATGAAATAGATGTATTCAACGTCTGGGGCGTAGTTTACTCCAACACGGAGGTTGGAAAAATCATCTTCGCAAATTTCATAGCCAAATCTGACGACTATTTGAGCTACTAAACATTCTGGGGTATCGTCGTACTCGCCACAGGTTTCTCTCTCTTGCCAAAATTTGGCTAAAAATGGTTCGAGGATCGGTAAGACTCTGTTAGGTGCGCCATTTCTGCTGGCGTAGACGATTACGGGATTTTCTTCAACAACGATATGACAAGGTGTAACCATTTTCTTCAAATCAGGGGTTTCCCAATTTAGGGTAGCGCCCTTTGATATTCGTGCGGTAGAGGAATTGTACATAAACTGGGGAATCAGGTCTTTTTTGTTAAACGATCCCAAAGATTTGTGTAAAGATTTGCAAAGTTGAGCGATTTTGTAGCTTAAGTTACAGAAGTTTCTGTTATCTTAAATAGTGAAGGTATAACGAACAAGTTGAACGAGGAGAAAAGGTCATGTCTGCACAAGAACAAGCTAGGTCTTTGATGATGCGTCACCACCATTTGATTAAAAACCGCCAGCAATCTATGCTAGGTCGTGCGGCGGCGGAAATCGGTCTATCGGTTGACGTAGATAATTGGGTACATACGCAAGGGAAACTGGAACCTTCTTTCCGGGAGACTTACGATCGCAGTAATGCTTCATTGAGCTAGGAATTTTAATTCTGACAACTTTGCCATTCATTTAAGATATTCACTTAATGTTCAGTCATTGTGTTAACAATTGCCATATTACTTTGGGCGTTCTTGGGAAAAGAGAACGCCTTTAAATTTTTGGTAGTTTTTTCTCTGGGAAGCCTTGGGGGAATTAAAATGTTACTTGGGTCAAGTCTGCAACAGCAAATTCTTTAATGACACAGCCGCCAAATCCTCAGCCTAATCCTAATCCCACACAGCCAGCTACACCTATTCAGTCAAAGACTCTTTGGGTAAGGCAACAGAGGCGATTTTAATGAATATTTGGGAACCTTTGGATTTGGTGGGTAAAGCTTTGATGGGGGATTTGTGGAGAAGGGTGTATTTATCGGTTCAGGATGCGATCGCACTCAGTATAGTTTTACAAGTTCCCGGTTTAATTGGTCAAGTAATTATTGGTAAAAGCTTTTGTAATTTTCTTGTTTGTCTGCAAGAAAGTGCTTGGGGGTTTAAAAGGTGGGAGTTGAAACTCAGAAAGAGAAAATGGTGATATTCCTGAAGAAAGGACTAATTTGCCAGAAATGTGGCAGCATATCTAGAGGTACTGGGGTGCTAGTTCTGTTAGTTTGTGAGGCAAGATGATTGGGAAACTATCATTGGCAAGGTGTATGTCTTTTACCGAAAAACGTGAGTGAAAGCCCCTAGCTTTAGATATGGGGATGAAACGCACCTGGCGGTTTTAACCGCAGTCCAAGTTAAATCTGGTTTTTAACTTTAATGTATAATGGGTTCAAGTGTTAATTAATAAGTCAATGTCCAGCAA
>JBAVZX010000609.1:0-1668 GCA_049589015.1 Phormidium sp.
GGGGGAACAGGAACAAACTAATAACTAGCAACTTGAGCTAACTTTATCGGTCTGACGCACCCTACTTTATAGAAATTTCCTCAGCCCAAAATTATGAAATATAAAAGTTTCGCCAAAGGTTACATGGGATTAATCTTAAGCCTACTCCTATTGGCTGTCGGAATTCTAATTTGTTTCCTCTCTTATCCATCGGAAATTCAAACCAAATCGATCAAAATTGATTTAGCGCCAAACCGACATTTAATAGGAACATTATACACTCCTAAAACTGCCAAACCTCCTTATCCAGTAATGGTGCTAACTCATGGCATTAATTCAACTAAAGAAATCATGTCTCCGTTAGCAATTGAATTAGCGAGGGAAGGAATAGCGGCTTTAACTTTTGATTTTGGTGGTTTTGGAGAATCCTATCCTCGACCTTATTCAGAGGGAGGAAATGATACAGATGGGAAAGCAGTAATGGCTTTTATTCAAGCTAATCCAAAACTGTTTGATACTACAAAAATCGGTATTGCAGGGCATTCAATGGGTGGCGCTACTGCTTTAGGTTTAGCTAGTGATGATAAGCGTTTTAAAGCTACGGTTGTTTTGGGAATGAGTGGGTTCGCTACTCCAATTTACCCAGCAAATTTGTTGATGGAAATTGGTCTTTATGAACAGTTACATCCGCCATCGATAATGCGAGAGATGTTGCAATCTGCGACTGGTAAAAATATTTCTGAGTTTCAACTAAGTGGCGATTTTCAATCAGAAAAAGCTAGATTATTGGTGATTTCTCCTACAGCAGATCATTTGATTGAACCTTACGATCGTTATTTAATTAAGCAGTCTGTTAGCTGGGTAAAACAAGCTTTTGGCATACCGGGAAAGACAAAACCAATAATTGCCACTTGGTATATGTTGGGTATCTTTGTTAGTTGTTTGGGTGGTTTGGGAACGAGTGGTTATTTAGTGCGCTTTGTTGCTTATGAAAAGAAATTAAAATGTTGGATACCAAGGTTGATTTTAGCGATCGCACTCACCCCCCTAGCTTTAGGAATCACTGGCATAATTGATAGTTTATTAGCGAGTAATTTGATTTTATTCTCCCTTGCTTTACTGCTTGTTTGCAATTACGTTTTGCGCTTTCCCAAAAAGTGGACGGCTACCCTAAAAATTACCGGACTTTATATTGGTTTATTTCTGGGAACTTATGGTGCGATCGCTCTAATTTTCACCCTACCAGAACTATTATCCCATCCTCAATATATAACTAGCATTCCCCAATTCTTATGGCAATTCCCGATCGCACTATTTTACAGTCGTTATCGTGAATTAAGAGCAGTTACCTTTCCCATTTACAGCTACGGTTTACAACCCAGTTATCTGTTACTCATTCCTTTAATCTCAGAATTAATTATACCAGGAATTATCTTAACTGGAGCCGAAAAAACTATCAGTTTTATTGTCCGTTGGGTGCGGCAACCTTGGCATTTTCACAAGTTCTTTTTTGTTAATCTGCGATCGATAATTCTCTTACTAGGATTACTGCCAGTTTTAGCAGCGATTATCTATCACCAAATTCAATCAGGAGTTGTTTCTCCAGATACAGCGATCGTCGCCATTCAAACAGTTGGACAAGGGGCAATATTACCAAGTTGTATCATTATTTTATTATTGCGGCAAAAG
>JBAVZX010000610.1:0-1581 GCA_049589015.1 Phormidium sp.
AGCCCAACTGCGGCAATACTTGAAAATTAAGCTCCCAGAATATATGGTTCCCAGTGCTTTTGTAGTTCTGGAAACCTTACCTTTGACTTCTAATGGCAAGGTAGATTATCGTGCTTTACCTGCACCCGATTTCCAAATCGGTTTACAAGACAATTATGTAGCTCCTCGCACGCCAGTTGAAGAAATTTTGGCACGTCTGTGGGAACAAGTTCTCAAATTAAACCAAGTCGGCATTCACGATAATTTCTTTGAACTGGGTGGACATTCTCTATTGGCAACTCAAGTAATTTCGCGATCGCAAGAAGCCCTTGGCATATCGTTACCTCTGCGCTCTCTATTTGAATCACCGACGATCGCTCAATTAAGTGAAGCAATCTCACAACAGCTTCAAACAGGTTCACATCTTGCCGTTCCACCAATTGTACCAGTCCCTCGAAACCTAGACATACCTCTATCTTGGGCTCAAGAACGTCTTTGGTTTGTACATCACTTAGAAGGCGAAAGTAGTGCCTACACTATGCCTTTCACGATCCGTTTGGTAGGCAATTTGAACATAAAAGCTTTAGAACAAGCCTTCGCACAGCTAGTGCAGCGCCATGAACCGCTGCGAACTCGCTTTCAAATTAAAGATAACAAGCCTATACAGGTTATCGATCCAAATCTAACCTTACCGTTACCAGTGGTGGATCTTCAAAATCTACCCGAACCAGAGAAACAAGTCGAAGCACTTGCATTAGCAGAAGCCTGTAAACCTTTCGACTTGGCTAATAACCCAGTGTTGCGAGTCAGGCTGTGGCAAATTGCTCAAGACGAATATGTATTGCTATTTGCTATTCACCACATTGCTGCTGATGGTTGGTCGCTAGGAGTTTTAATTAGCGAACTGTCAGCCTATTATCGAGCTATTGCCACAGGTAGTCCGGTTAAGTTATCAAACTTACCTATACAGTATGCCGACTTCGCTCTCTGGCAGCGGCAATGGTTGACTTCTCAGATACTAGAACGGCAATTAAGTTACTGGAAACAACAGTTAACCGGAGCACCACCTTTACTAGAATTACCTACAGACCGCCCCCGTCCTGCAATCCAAAGTTTTCGTGGTGGTGTAGAGCGATTGCAACTGGATAGCCAGCTAACGCAGCAGCTAAAAAACCTTAGTCAAAAATCAGGAACCACACTGTTTATGACATTGTTAGCAGGTTTTGTGGTATTAATGTCTCGCCACAGTAGACAAACAGACCTGATTATAGGTTCCCCTATTGCCAATCGCCAACGCAGAGAAATCGAAGGGTTAATTGGCTTTTTTGTCAATACTTTAGCTTTGAGATTTGATTTATCTCAAGAACCAACCTTTGAAGCTTTTCTTGCCCAAGCGCGAGAGGTTACTCAAAACGCTTATGAGCATCAGGATTTACCCTTTGAAATGTTAGTTGAGGAGTTACAAATAGAGCGAAATCTCGATCGCAATCCCCTAGTACAAGTAATGTTTGCTTTGCAAAATGCACCCACATCTCCTTGGGATTTACCTGGTGTCAAAGTAGAAGAAATACCTTTAGGACTTGAACTAGTTCGGTTTGATTT
>JBAVZX010000611.1:0-8452 GCA_049589015.1 Phormidium sp.
AGTTAAGTTAAAATAATATGTCTGGACTCTAGATCGCCTTAGCTGGAACTGCTAATATATGAGATTTGGAGGGATGAAGGTGTAAACGGCACATTAAAAACGTGCGTATACATCGACAGGAGGCGTAATTTTTACTAAAGATAATTACAAAGGATTCGATTCGCATGGTCAATCAGAAAACAACAACTGCCGATATTGGTTTTACTCTCGAGGATTTTGCCGCTCTACTCGACAAATACGATTATCACTTCAATCCTGGTGATATTGTAGCTGGTACTGTATTTAGTATAGAGCCGAGGGGCGCTCTGATTGACATTGGTGCTAAAACAGCAGCTTATATTCCGATTCAGGAAATGTCGATTAACCGGGTAGACGCTCCTGAAGAAGTGCTGCAATCAAACGAAACCCGTGAATTCTTCATTCTCACAGATGAAAATGAAGATGGTCAATTAACTCTTTCAATTCGCCGCATTGAGTATATGCGTGCTTGGGAACGGGTGCGTCAGTTGCAAGCAGAAGATGCTACCGTGCGTTCTCAGGTTTTTGCTACCAACCGTGGTGGAGCATTAGTTAGAATTGAAGGTTTACGTGGTTTTATTCCGGGTTCTCATATTAGTACCCGTAAGCCTAAAGAAGATTTGGTAGGAGAAGAATTACCGCTTAAATTTTTAGAAGTAGATGAAGACAGAAATCGTTTAGTTCTGAGCCATAGACGTGCATTAGTTGAGCGGAAGATGAACCGCTTAGAAGTAGGGGAAGTGGTAATTGGTTCGGTACGTGGTATTAAACCTTATGGTGCTTTTATCGATATTGGTGGTGTGAGTGGGTTACTACACATTTCGGAAATTTCCCACGAACATATCGATACACCCCACAGTGTCTTTAATGTCAATGATGAAATTAAGGTGATGATCATTGACTTGGATGCGGAAAGAGGCAGAATTTCGCTTTCTACTAAGCAATTAGAACCGGAAGCTGGGGATATGATTCGTAATCGCGATCGCGTTTACGAAATGGCTGAAGAAATGGCGGCGAAGTATCGGGAACAACAACGGGCGAAACTGCTAGGTGAAGTTCCACCAGCAGCAACGGAAGCAGCGGTAACGGTGGAAGAAGTTGCTCCGGCTGAGGTTGCTGAGGTTGTGGAAGCAGAAACTGAAGTGGTAAGTGCGGAAGAGGAAGTGATTCCGCCTGCAATGGAAGAAGTGGAAGAAGTGGAAGAAGTGAAATAAGTGGAAGAAGTGGAAGTGGAAGCTGTTCCAGCGGTGGTTGGTGCTGTAGCTACGACAACTGAACCAGAAGTGGTTGAAGATGTACCAAATGATCCACTACCTTCATCTGAAGAGAATAATTAATTTTCACAAACCATTAACCAAAAACTGAGAGGGAAAACCCTCTTTTTTTATTTTTAGGTGATTTGGGAGGAAAATATTGTGGTAACTATTCGCTGTAAAGAAGTAACTTTTCCTGAGATTCAGGGGATAATTTTTGATAAAGATGGCACTTTAGAGAATTCAGAAGAGTTTTTGCGGAGTTTAGCGCAAAAGCGATCGCGCTTGTTGGATGCTCAAATTCCCGGAGTTGGCGATCCATTGTTGATGGCGTTTGGTGTTGATGGTGATAAAATTGACCCGACTGGTTTAATGGCGGTAGGGAGTCGGCGGGAAAATGAAATTGCGGCGGCAGCTTATATTGCGGAAACTGGTCGGGGGTGGATCGAATCTTTAGCGATCGCACATCGCGCTTTTACAGAAGCAGATCAACATTTCCAAAATGCTGCACCTTCTCCTCTATTTGTGGGGAGTTTAGAAGTTTTGCAATTACTTTCCCAAGCTGACTTAAAATTAGGAATTCTTTCGGCTGATACTACAGCAAAAGTGCAAGCATTTGTCCAACGATATCAACTAACTAATTATATTCAATTAGCAATGGGAGTTGATCAAGGCCCCAGTAAACCAGACCCTATTTTATTTTGGCAAGCTTGTGAAAAACTAGGAATAAAACCTAATGCTACTTTAATGGTAGGTGATGCTGCCAGTGATATCGAAATGGCGCGTCAAGCTGGCGCTGCTGGTTGTATTGGTATTTGTTGGGGAAACTCAAAAGCAACTCATTTAGCAATGGCAGATGTAACTATTGGACAACTAGAGGAATTGGAAGTTCTCAATTGCTAATAACCCAAGTTGCTAGTTATTCAAAAACCTGGTTTCTCTGGTTAAATTTACCATCAGCTGCAACTTATCAATACAATAAACTGGGTTTTTAGTTGCGACGAGGTGTCAAAGTGTTATAACTAGCAACTTGAGTTAATAGACAAATTTTCCCCTCATTCCAGGTGTTAAAACATGATGATTGAGAAAATATCTTTAGAAAAGATAGCTGATTGTAAATTATTGTCTGAAGTTGCCTGACGACATTTTTTGATAATTGCTTAATAAGTAAAATTGCTGATTATGGTGTACCAATTGCCACTTTTTCCAGATAAACATCTGTTCAAGCTATCTTCTGAGAGAGTCAATAAACTAAAGAGTCTTTGTTTTACTTTCCGTCTTGAGACGGAGTAAAAACTATGTGAAACAAGGATAACATTTGCATAATCACGCTGCCAAGCTAAAGTAATTTAACTTGTTAGGCCGAAGTCGGAAAATGCTGACCAAAGAGGCATTGTGCCAACTAAAACCTGGCAAATTAACACTAAATTAGCTTGAGCTACAGGAATAAATTTACTGTTAAGCGCCAGGAGAGAAAATGCGAATTGCTCAAATAGCACCTTTATGGGAACGGGTTCCACCTCCAGCTTATGGAGGAATTGAATTAGTAGTAGGATTACTTTGTAATCAACTAGTAAAACGAGGACATGAAGTTACCTTGTTTGCTTCTGGAGACTCAATTAGTTTAGCTAAATTAGAGTGGGTTCATCCTCGTGCTTTGCGCTTAGATAGTACAGTTAAAGAATATAACATCTATGAGATGTTACATCTGAGTCGAGTGTATGAAAAAGCCTCTGAATTTGATGTAATTCACTCTCACATAGGTTGTGCAGCTTTACCTTTTTCCAACTTAGTAAGAACGCCAACAATTCACACATTGCATGGTATTTTTACGCCTGATAATGAGAAATTATTTACTTATGCTCGCCAACAGCCTTTTGTGAGTATTTCTGATGCTCAAAGGGAAGCTCGGTTAAATCTTAACTGTGTAGCGACAGTTTATAACGGCATTGATGTTATCACTTATAACTTTTACGAAAAACCCCAAAATCCACCTTATTTAGCATTTTTGGGGCGGGTTTCTCCTGAAAAGGGAACACATTTAGCCATTGAAATTGCTAAACGTTCCGGTTGGCAATTAAAGATTGCGGGTAAGGTAGATATGGTCGATCGCTTATACTTTGAGCAAGAAATCAAACCCCATATTGATGGGGAACAAATACAGTTTCTCGGTGAAGCTAACCACGCCCAAAAAAGTAAATTAATGGGTAATGCAGCTGTGACACTTTTCCCGATTACTTGGCGAGAACCTTTCGGACTAGTAATGGTTGAATCAATGGTGACAGGAACACCTGTGATCGCGATGAATTTAGGTTCAACTTCCGAAATTATTGCTCATGGTAAGACAGGTTTTCTGTGTAATAGTGTAGAGGAATGTGTGGCGGCAATTGAGCCAGCTACCCAACTCGATCGCTACACTTGCCGTCAGCACGTAATTGACAAATTTAGTGTGCAGAAAATGACTTCAGGTTACGAAGCAGTTTATCAAAAGATTTTGGCAGAACGTTTTGCTCACAATGGTCATTCTGGCTCGGTAAAAAGAATGGAATTTGTATAAAAATCAACATTAAATAACTACCTAAATTTTAGGTGGTTATTTAAAATTTCTGAGCGCCTTACCAAAACAAGTTATCCCCAAAATACTTACTTGAAAGTTGCAGGAGAAAAGGATATGTCACATCGGAATAGACAGCCAATCGCATTAATTTCTACTCACGCCGATCCAGCAGCAGAAGTGGTAAAACAGGATGTTGGGGGTCAAAATGTTTATGTGCAGAATGTGGGAGAAGCATTAGCAAAATTGGGTTGGCAAGTGGATATGTTTACCCGGAAAACTGATCCCAACCAGCCGACAATTGTACAAAATTCACCTTATTGTCGCACGATTCGCTTGTCAGCAGGGCCAGAAAAATTCATTCCTAAAAATGACCTGTTTGAATATTTGCCGCAATTTTTAGAGGCTTTTCTCAAATTTCAAAGCAAAGAAGGTACAAATTATCCTTTAGCTCATACAAACTATTGGCTGTCTGGTTGGGTAGGCTTACAATTACAAGAATTACGCAATATTCAACTGGTACACACTCATCACTCTCTAGGTATAGTCAAGTATCAAACATCTGGTTATCAACCAGCTATTGCTGAAACTAGATTAGCAATGGAAAAACAAATTTTAGAGCTAGCAAATTGTGTAGTTGCTACCAGTCCTCAAGAACAAGAAGCTTTGCGAAAATTGGTTTCAGAAACTGGAGAAATTCAAGTAATATCTGGTGGTACAAATATTAGTAACTTTCGGTTATTATCTAAGACAGAAGCCAGATTAAAATTAGGATTTGACCAAACTGAATATATAGTTTTGTATGTTGGCAGATTTGATCCTTGTAAAGGTCTGGAAACATTGCTGCAAGCTTGTGCGAATTCTCAGACAAAAAGCCAGGGAAATTTTCGGTTAGTAATTGCAGGTGGAGAAGATCCACACTCAGAAAGCGATCGAGAAGAGGAAAGAATTAAACTTTTAGCTCAAGAATTAGAATTGACGGAAAATATCCTATTTACAGGTCGTTTAGATCATGATATTCTACCCTTTTATTATGCCGCTGCTGATGTTTGTGTAGTTCCTAGCTATTATGAACCATTTGGCTTAGTGGCAATTGAAGCTATGGCTTGCGGTACGCCTGTAGTAGCTTCCAATGTTGGTGGCTTGAAGTTTACTGTGATTCCCGAAGAAACAGGTTTGTTAGTCCCACCTCATGATATTGGAGCTTTTGCTGCGGCAATTGACCGGATTTTAACTGATGATGTTTGGGCTAAAAAAATGCGGAAGCAAGCTTCGCTCCGAGTGAGACAAAACTTTAGCTGGGCATGGGTAGCAGGACAGTTGAGCGATCTTTATCGTTGCTTATTGGCAAGGTCAATTATGAATGAACAACTGTGGCATTCACATTTGCCCGCTCGTTGGTCAACTAATGCTCCTGATGTAGAGGTTTCGCAGAAGGCATCAGCAAAGAGTTTAGGTAAAGTCTCCTAAAAGTTTACCCCTTTGAAGCAAGAATCCTCGCGCCTAAAGGCGCGAGGATTGTCAAATATTGTGAGTCGTGAGTGGTGAATAATTCTTCGCGATTCTCGACTCTGGTATTTTTTAGCAAAATATACTTTTCCGATCGCCTTATATGTGATATATTAACCTGCGTATTCTTCTCTTTATCAAAGAGTTCGATAAAATCTCCAACTCTAGACAGAGGAAAATACTGTGTTTGATGTGCTACAAGAGAATTTGATACTTACATCAGCCAATTAACGTTATTTTAGAGTAGCCAATGCCAGCCTCAGCGCATTCTTCACTGCAAAAAGTGTTTGATTACACCATGCTTGATGCAGAAACCAGTTTATTCATTCAAAAACAAACTGGGGAAATTCGAGCGCTCATGAAGCGCACTGCACAAGACATCATCGAGATCGGACAAAAGTTGATTTTAGTTAAGGAGAAACTCGCCCACGGGAGATTCTTAGATTGGATAGCTGCTGAATTTGAGTGGAGCTATCCCACGGCGGCGAGATTCATGCAGGTTGCTAATTCATTTCAAAAAACTTATCAAATTGACAAGTTTGCCGCATCTGCCTTATATGTCCTGGCGGCACCTTCAACACCAGCGAGTGCTCGTGCGGAAGCGATCGCTCGTGCGGAAACAGGGGAACCGATAACCTATACGATCGCCAAAGAAATTAGGCAAAAACATAGTTCACCAGGCAATAAAACCAAAACGGAATCAGTTCCGCCATTAAAAACTGTTCCGGCTCTTTTACCTGCGACTGAATCACGTCCTAAAGTCGAAATTGTCGCTACTCGTCCAGCCAAGGAAACAGTTTCGATACCAAAAAAAGAAGTTGAATTGCCGGAAATTAAACGAGTAATTCCCATTTCTTTAACAACAACATCATCATCATCAGCATCAACGTCAACCCTAGCCATTTCTCAACCATCTCAAACTGTTGTCAAACGAGAAGCAACAGGAATTTGGTGGCAATTAGGTAGAAGACATTTACTCTTTTGTGGCGATCCTAATTCCACAGAATTTATTCAGAAAGTGCCTCATCATACCGGATTGTTATTAGGTTTTCCTTCTGGCAAAGATTGGCATTCCACAATTCCAGCCGAAAATCGGATTATTGTCACGAAAAACTTACCACAATCTAAAGATATTCGGCTGTTTGAAGACACTCTGGAGTCAATTATTCTGCTTTACAGTGAGTTGGGAGAAACAGTAATAGTTTGTTTTCTGCCCTATCCAGAAATTCTCTCAACCATTAATCGTTTAGATCGCGTTGCTATCTTTGCTGAACCAGATCCTAAACGAGTCAATGAAATTCTTTCTGATTGGAAAGGAGGAGGATTAAAGGCAGAGAAAATTGATTTTTAAATTTTTTCCTCAAGGGTGCATTTTACTAAACTAGTGCTGCAATGCGGAATTAAACTAAGCATTCAAAATCGTTGAATAGCTTATTTTGTCCAAATTAAAGCCAGAGGACTCCCGTTAACCTGCTGGTCTAACGGGAGAGTGGATTTCAGGGCAAAACAATCAATTTTCAAGGCATGGTTCAGTTATTTTAAAAATAATATCTAACCGAAAATTATTTACTAAATCTGTTAAACTATTTGCCAAATTAATGTCAGTTTCTGGGATTTCTTGAACTAATTCCATAATTAGTTGATCGTCAACTGCGGCGGCGGCTTGATATAATTTCCCAATCCATTCTTGAGACATTACATTTAAACTTTCTGTTGTTAATTCTGGAATCTGGGAATGCTCAGTCATTGACTGGGAGTCATCTGCATAAATGTAGCGTACACCCAAATACTTAGCTATTTTTTCCAATAAAACTTCTGAGCGAAAAGGTTTAGGCATAAAGTCATTACATCCCGCCTTTAAAATAGCTGGTTGCTGTTCTTCAAAAACGCTAGCAGTAAGGGCAATAATGACTGTATTTTTTCCTTGAGGATGAGCTTTGATCCGTCGAGTAGCTTCATAACCATCCATGACTGGCATTCGCATATCCATCCATATTAGATGGGGTTGCCAACTTTCCCAGATTGTAATAGCTTCTTGACCATTTTCTGCTTCTCGCACCTCAAATCCTAAAGGTACTAATAATTTTACTAGTAGTTGTCGATTTTCTTTGATATCTTCAGCGACTAAGATCCGATAAGTTGGTTGATTTGGTTCTAAACAAATAACTTGTCGCGTATTTAAGCTAATATTTTTTTCCGTTTCAGGTGCTAACTTGGCGAGGATATTAAAAGTAAAAGTAGAGCCAGCACCTAATTGGCTTTCGACAATAATTTCTCCACCCATTAGTTTAACAAATTGTTGACTGATGGCTAAACCTAAACCAGTTCCTTGTCCTGTTTGGCGACCTGTTTGGGTTTGCGAAAAAGGTTGAAACAAGGTGGTAATTTCATTGGGGGCAATTCCGGGGCCAGTATCTTTAATTGTAAAGATTATTTGGACATCTTCGGTTTTTTCTTGGTCTAATTTTGCTAATAAAACTGTTAAATTCACATAGCCAGTATCAGTAAATTTAATGGCGTTACCCAATAAATTGAGTAAAACTTGCCGCAATTTGCTTTCATCTGATTGGATATTTTGGGGGACTTCGGGAGCAATGATGAAGTTTAGTTCCAAGCCTTTATGTCCAGCTTTTAATCGGAACATATCTTTGAGCAATTCCAGCAGTTGATGTAAATTAAAACCGCTTTCATTTAAGGTAATTTGTCCTGATTCTATTTTAGCCATTGATAAAATATCATTAATTAGGTTGAGTAAATGTTCCCCACTACGGTTGATAATTTCTAAATGTTCTTTTTGTTCTGGGGTAACAGAATGACTCCGCACCATAATTTGACTAAATCCTAAAATTGCATTTAAGGGTGTACGCAATTCATGACTCATTTTGGCGAGAAACTGACTTTTAGCAAAGTTGGCAGCATCGGCGGCTTCTTTAGCTTTCATTAGTTCTAAAGATTGCCTTTGTGTTTGGGAGAGTAGTTGGGCTTGTTGTAAAGCAACTGCTAATTGAGTGCCAATTTGGAGTACGACATTAATTTCTGATTCTTTCCATTGTCTGGGGTGAGAATTTTGATAAACTGCTAGTAGACCCCAAAATTGATTACCAGAAAAAATTGGAAC
>JBAVZX010000612.1:0-3189 GCA_049589015.1 Phormidium sp.
TAGCATTTCTCATACTCATGAAGTACACCCTGTCTTACTATTCCATTTTTCACAAAAAACCAGAGAAAGATGACTGTACCTCACCAGTATGAGAAATGCTATAAAGCAATTAATCTAATGCTTATACTCTAATAAGTAGTCGGACATAAATAATATTAACTGTCTTAAGTTTTATGAAGATGCTCAATCAGCTTGCTGTTGGGGATTACGGAATTTTCACCAAAGTTCCTACAGTATCGTTTACTTTTGTCCGACTACTTATTAAGCTACAGAAGACCCCAAGTTGGTGATTTTAACTGAGCCACTGGTTTTTTGGGTAAGATGAGGAGAGCCGTAGTAATTCACTTTGCCTGAACCAGAAATTGTGATATCTAATATATCACCGGCTAGAATTGTTGCTGTTCCTGAACCAGAGATGTCTAAAATAGCTGTTTGACTATCCAGTTTAGAAGCAAGGTACTCACTTGAACCTTTTAACTCGATTTCTTGTTTTTCTATCTGTCCTGCTAAGTTAATAGCAGTCGATCCTTTGCTGACAACTACTAAAGTTTTGGCAATCAGCGAGTTGATGTTAACATTGCTAGAACCACTTGTTTCAATATTTAATTGAGCAGTGGCGATGCTAGCGGAGTGAATTTTAGATGATCCTGATGTTTTTAGAGCAACAACATCTTTCATGGTTACAGATAATTTAATTTGCTTAGTTGGTTGAATATTACATGAACAGTTATGGTTGATAAAGTCTATCAACAATTCTCCATTAATTATTTCAGTCTGAATATATGGCAGAATATAGTCTTCAGCTTCAATGACTAATAATTGTTCATTTCCCTGAGTAATTGTTATGTGAAAACTACCTTTCGAGGATACTCGATTAAAATTACTTACCTGTCTTTGTTGACGAATGATATTGCCAGAGCCTTGAGTATACATTATGATTTTTCTCCTAAGTCTGAAAGTAAGGCTGTATCTTAATTTGAGTGCGTTTGTACTCCAGAGCGATCTGAACGCAGACAACGAAAAAAGGTAATTTCAGCATGATTAAAACGGCCACCTTTTGCTTTTAAAGCGGTCATCTTTTGATTTAAGTAACATAAAACTTGGCGAAGCATCAACGAGATTGCGTTATTTCAGCCCCAAAGTGACGGTCACTTTTTGTATCAAAACTTGGCCAGAGTTCAACTTTTGCATGATAAAGTGGCTATAAGTTTCCTAGCTAAAAGGAAAGTAAAAAAGTCAGAAATATTCTTTCTTTTGCCCGTTATATGGGAACTTTCATGTCAAGATATATAGCATTTCTCATACTGGTGAGGTACAGTCATCTTTCTCTGGTTTTTTGTGAAAAATGGAATAGTAAGACAGGGTGTACTTCATGAGTATGAGAAATGCTATAGTTCAAAACAGCCAAGATGTAGTTTAAATACTTTCTCTCATTGTTAAAGTTAAGACAGATTAGGGGCTGGGCAACACATTGGTGTTAGCAACAAGCTCTTGATAAGCCTCAGCAACACTAGCTTTAAAACGATTAGCAAAGCCATCACAGTAGTTTGTGTTTAAGCTGCCGTTCTGATTCATGGCTAAAATGGCACACCCGCCTCCACAGTAAAAGGCATAAGGGCACTTGCGGCAAACAGGATTGGATATTACGGTACGGTTGCGCCATGTTTGGTTTAATTCTTCGTTTAAAACAACAGCACCGTTTTCAGCAATATGCCCAATTCTGATCTTCTTGTCGCCAGTTTTCTCCCAACAGGCATAGATATCGCCAAATGGGTCAAAGATATACATCTTGTTGTGAGCACCGCAAAAGCTGGCTTTGAAATTGGTTCCAGGGGATGCTTGCTCTTTAAATATTCTTTGTATTCTAGTTATAAGCGGATCGTTTGGACGCTTAATTACTTCGAGCTGAGAGTGATGCTGACGCATTTTATCCAAAGCTTGGTTCAATTGAAAAGAATTGAAGGTCGTCTTGTGATCAGTTTTTGAGTTTGTAGCAGTAACTGGTGCAGTATATGCAGAAAACCCTTCATAAGAGTTCCAACCTCGTGCAATGATTTCATCAGCTAATTCTGGGAGATGAGTGATATTATTACGGTCAATATTCATTCGCACATTAACTTGAACTTCTAGATCTAGCGCGGTTGTGATATTTTTGGCGATTTGATCAAATGAACCGCTTCCATCTGCATGAATGCGTCGTTTATCATGTTCATGAGAAGGACCATCAAGAGTAATCTGAAGTTCTGAGATCATCTCTGGACCCAACAGATCTTGATAGTATTCTAACTGGGTACCATTAGTCACCGCCGAGAACTCTGCTTTGCCCAACGCTTTGGTTTTTTGAATAGTATACTTAATGATTGAGTAATTTTCAGCCGTCAAAGGTTCTCCACCAAAAAACGTAATGGGACGAGTCAAATCAGCATCTTCGGAAACCCCGTGACTGCGCTCGATTTTAGGCATAGTAGCCAAAATACGATCAATCGTCTCTGGTTGCATTGTTTGTAGCAGATGCGAAAAAACTGGATTCGTCCTCATGTGATCTTGAAAACAATATGAACAACGCAAATTACAGTTATAATCGAGTATCAGGATGTATTCAGGCATGAGACGAGACTGTAGCTGATGTAGCTTGGTTGCCATCTTGACAAAGAAAGCTTCTTCTTCTTCCGGTGTCATTTCGGTAAGATAGCCACGCTTTTTCAGTAACTCAATAGTTGCTGGAGAGGGAGTAACTACTTCTACATTTGTTAATGGTTCTGGACTCCAATCTCCATAAAGGGGTTTGGAGCGAGATACCGACAACGAATTTACGTACTTAGCTACATCAACTGAAACTTGGTCGTAAGCGCCTGTATAGCTTTGGAGCAAAATCGTTGTATCTTTTGATAAAGGAACGTGGATTATATAATTACTGGCACGCATTGCCATTTCGTTCTTTCCTCTTCTATTTCTATTCAAGTTGATGTCAGTTCTACAATCTATCCGCCACTGAATCCCCGTCCTTGGGGGACGGGAAGAGTAACGGAAAATTAAAGGTTAAAAGTGTCGTGCTTTCTGGGAAAGGAGTTTGTGGTGAGTGAAATTAATCTTTATGATTTACAAGAACAACCGGTATTGCCTGAGCATTTACAGCAGCTTTTGGAGCAAGTGACCTCATTTAACCCTTCTAGCATCAGATCTAAATCC
>JBAVZX010000613.1:0-1543 GCA_049589015.1 Phormidium sp.
GGTTAAGTCTATACTGCTACGAAATTAGGGAAAACCAGCAGAAGCGATATTCCGCTCAAACGGCGAACAATATCGCTGACGAAAGTGCTTTACCAATTTGGTATGACATATCGTTTTTGATTACGGCTTGGGACAGCACCGTATTAGGTGAACAGATTCTCTTATCAGAGGTCTTGAGATTACTATTGCCCTACCAGTATTTACCCGAAGCAATGTTAGCACCTGCGCTCCAAGGACATGGTTTATTACCCATACGAGTTTCTACTGGAGAGTGCATTGATACTACAGCTTTTTGGCGTGCATTAGCTGTTCCTCTGCGTCCGGCTTTGCACGTCATTGTTACAATTCCCTTCCATTTGCAAACAGCAGACCTTGCTGAGCGGGGGATTTTATTAACTCCAACGACTACTTAGGAGCTTTTTATATTACTTGTCGATCGCAATCAAAACCAACAGGAGGATTAATATAAATGGCATTAGATTACTTTGCCCCTGGTGTCTACGTCGAAGAAGTAGACCGTGGCAGTCGCCCTATAGAAGGCATTAGTATGAGTGTAGCTGGGTTTATCGGCTTCACTGAAGATATTCGCGGTGACGCGGAACTCTTCAAACCGATCATGATAACCAACTGGAACCAGTATGTAGAGTACTTTGCCAAACCGAACTCAGACGGCTTTACTGACTTTAACGCTTATCTCCCCTTCGCGGTCTATGGTTGGTTTCTCAACGGAGGTGGTAGATGTTGGGTGACTAGCATTGGCACTCAACTTCCTGGCACCCAACCCCCCCCAACAGAAGAACTCGCACTCAAGCTGCGAAGCTCTAGTAACCGACCTTCCTTACAATTCACGATTAAAGAATCAGATGTAGAAGCAGGAGCCTTAGCCCTGCTAGAGGACGGAAATGGAGGCAACGAAAGAATTAGGGTCATGATTCTCAATAGTGAACCAAAACCCCTAGCAGAAGATGCACCAGAAGGTAGTGAACCTCCTTTTAACACAGGTGAATTTTTTAAAGTCGTTGTTTCCAGAGGGAGCGAAATACTGGAACAATACGACCACCTGACAATGGGTGTCAAGCAGAATGGTAGCGATGAAGCAGAAGCCGATCCTGAATTAGGGGATTATGTAATTACAGCATTACAGGATTCTCAATATATAGATGTACAGGATATTTCCGCAGCTGGTAGCCCATTAGCGCGAAAACCAGTAGTAGGTAACTACGAACTAGTTCCTCCCCCTTATATCTCCAGTCCTGACCGCTTCGCACGAGACTTACAAGGACAGAGTAATGACCGTACCGGAACTCAAGGTCTATTTGAAATCGATGAAGTGGCAATGATTGCCTGTCCAGACCTAGTGCGAGTTTATCAAGAAGGCTTGATGGACTTGGATCAAGTTCACGGCGTTATGGAAATGATGCTGAGTATGTGCGAAAATTCATTTCCTGGCCCAGCATTCCGCATGGCAGTTTTAGACCCACCGCCCGTCAAGCCCGGTAAAGGTGCCAATGCAGTTCGTCCTGAACAACAAAAACCACAGGAT
>JBAVZX010000614.1:0-5385 GCA_049589015.1 Phormidium sp.
AAATAATCCAGTAGTCTATTAATAAGGGGTTTGGAAAAATGACAACTCAAACTAAAGGTAAAATCGGCGTACTCATTGAAGAACATTTTGACCCAACTGAATATAAAAAATTCAATGAATACTTCCCCCAACAAGGTTATGAAGTAGAATATATCTCTCATTTGTGGGGTAATTCTTCATTAACCTTTGGTTCTAATCCTGAAAATGATCAAATTGAGTTTCATGTCACCGTTACTACAGAAGTTAACGACATTGATCCGGCAGATTATAAAGGGATAATTTGCATCGGTGCTTATGCAATGGATCGATTAAGATATCAGGTAAGTGTCAAGAAAGGGCAGAAAAATCAAGCGCCAGCTGTGGCATTTATCCGAAAAGCAATGGATGCGGGAAATGTAAAAGTCGGCACTATTTGTCATAGCTTGTGGTTGTTATGTGCTGATAGAGATTTACTAAACGGTCGTCAAGTGACTTGCGCCCATAACATTATTTGTGATGTGGAAAATGCCGGAGCAGATGTGGTTTTTGATGGTGATGTAACGGCAGATTTAGTTATTGATGATAATCTGATTACCGGGAAGCATCCCGGAGTAGTGGATGAGTTCATGGAAGCTTTCGTTGCGGAGATTGAAAAAAGTCAAAAAGCCCAAAAAGTAGCGGTTTAAAATTCCAATTGTGTTGGTTTATTAGCTTTAGCAACTTTGTTCAACAATCTTGAGAGGCAATTCCAAATGGAACGCATGAATTTTACCTTTTCTGATACTATTGGTGGGTATGTTACTCACTTCGATCGCCATAATAAATGCTTCGGCATTAAAACATCAGATGGGCGAGAATATACAGCGTATTTAACACCGACAGCTTGGGGCAGAATTTCCCAAAATTTGGGTGAATCTTACATCGACGCTACCCAAAGATTGGCGGAATTACTAGCACCTGGACAGCACATTTTTGCTTATGGTGTGTTCTATCCTCAAGGTGACGGACATAAATTTGAAGTTAAATCTTTTGTGTTTCCTGGGGAAGCACCTGACAAGTATCGCCACGAAGAACCTGATTGGTGGGTAACTCAAATTCGGTCAATTGCTGATTGTTATTTAAAATGGCAATTTGGTTATCCCGCAAAAGAAATCAACTATCATAACTATCGCACCATGCTGAATTTAGCTGGTGAGAAAAAACCTGATGATTATCTGCAAGAAACTGATACCATTTCTCGCATGGTTTATGGGTTAGCTTCTGCTTATTTACTAACAGGAGAAGATCGCTTTTTAGAAGCTGCGGAAAAAGGGAGTAATTACCTGCGGGAACACATGAGGTTTTATGACCCTGATGAAAATTTAATTTACTGGTATCATGGGGTTAAAGTTACCGGAAACCGGGAACAAAAATTGCTAGTTTCTGAGTTTAGCGACGACTACGATTGTATCCCAGCTTATGAACAAATTTATGCCTTAGCTGGGCCAATTCAAACTTACAGAATTACGGGAGATCCTCGCATTTTAAAAGATGCGGAAATGACTGTAGATTTGTTTGACAAATTCTACAAAGATCAAGAAGGAGGTGGTTATTTTTCTCACATTGATCCAATTACTTTAGATCCTCGTGCGGAGTCTTTGGGGCGTAACCGTGCCCGGAAGAATTGGAATTCTGTGGGCGATCATGCTCCAGCTTATTTAATTAACTTGTGGTTGGCAACTGGTGAGCAGAAGTATGCTGATATGTTGGAGGATACTTTTGACACTATTGAAAAGTATTTTCCTGATTACGAAAATAGTCCATTTGTGCAAGAAAAATTCCACGAAGATTGGAGCAAAGATCAAGAGTGGGGATGGCAACAAAACCGTGCTGTTATTGGGCATAACTTAAAAATTGCCTGGAATTTAATGCGGATGCAAAGCTTAAAACCCAAAGATAGTTATGTTGCTTTGGCAGAAAAGATTGCTCAATTAATGCCAGATGTAGGTAGCGATAAACAACGTGGTGGTTGGTATGATGTGGTAGAACGAACCTTAGCCGAAGGTGAAGAACATTATCGTTTTGTGTGGCACGATCGCAAAGCTTGGTGGCAACAAGAACAAGCAATTTTAGCTTACTTAATTCTCAATGGTACTGTAAAAAATCCTGAATACTTGCGCCATGCCCGTGAAGCTTCTGCTTTCTATAATGCTCACTTCCTCGATCATGATGACGGTGGTGTATACTTCAATACTTTGGCAAATGGCTTGCCTTTCTTGATGGGTACAGAACGTTATAAAGGCAGTCACTCAATGAGTGCTTATCACTCTACTGAACTCTGTTATTTGTCAGCAGTTTATCAGAATTTGCTGATTTTCAAATACCCAATGGACTTTTACTTCAAGCCAATGCCAGGAGCATTTAAAGATAATATCTTGCGGGTTTCACCTGATATTTTGCCTCTGGGAAGTATCAGCATTGGTAAAGTTTGGATCAACGAAGAGGAATACACCAATTTTGATGCAGAAGCTTTGACAGTGAAACTGCCTGATACGCAGGAACAGATCAAAGTTAAGGTGCAAATTGTTCCCCGTTAGGCATGGGAAATTTTGACATTTGGGATGGCAAGTTGGAATAATCTTTAATTTGCCATCTACAATCAGCTGTTGACGATTCATCAAAAAACAAGATGAACATTAATATAAAGGATATTCAGGATGTAACTGTCGTCGAAATGGCTGGCGACATTGATGCGAGTACAGCGCCCACAATTGAGAAAGAAGTTTTACTCTTGGCTAAGTCGGGAAGTAAAATTCTGCTGGATATGACCGAAGTTCCTTACACTTCTAGCGCTGGTTTACGATTGTTACTCTCTCTTTATCGGCGGGTAACTGCTAAGGAAGGTCAGCTTGTGCTGGTGGGGCTTTCAGAGGAAATTGAAGATACGATGTCCATTACTGGATTCCTCGACTTTTTCACCAGATTTAACGATCAGAATACAGGATTAACAGCACTCTCTAGCAAACAAACGCCGGATACTTCTCACTAGGCTAACTGAGATCTTGCACCAAGAGGCAAGAGCCTCCATTCTTCGTTCCCAGGTTGAACCTGGGAACGAGGATCTGGGAGGTTCCACCTCCAGGAGTGCAAGATCTCAGATAAGTTCAGCTGCATAGGTGAGAATATTCCCAGGAAAAATAGGTGCTACGGCAATGTTAGCTTTAGCACCTATGTCAAGAGTTACAGGCACGATCGCCTCTGCTTCAGGAATAATACAGATCTAATCGCTTGATGACTAACAACTGAAGCAGTTTATGGATGCTCAAAATCAATCAACGGAAAATTTATTAGAACAAATGGCAGCACTACAACAAGAAGTAGCTGAATTAAAAATCGCCAGAATCGCTCTTGAAGCGCAAAATCGGATGCTGGAAAATCTGCTGAATATGGCAGAAAGTCCTAAGCCAGGAGAAATATTAGAAAATATTCTCCAACAAGCTTTTGAAATTTCCTGCAAACTGACAGGTGCGGAAAGTGGTTGTTTGGTGTTTTTAGGTTCTAATGGTGCTGTGCAAAAGAGCATCCCCCAAGAGGAAGATTTAACTCCTGTGCAGTTGATTCTCACCAATCCTTCCTACATTAATTGGGTTGATAATCATCGCCAAGCTGTGCCTTTAGCAGATGTCTTGGAAATTGAAAATTTGCGATCGCTCTTTAACCAACCCCCATTCATGCGCTCAATCCTGAGTGTACCGATTCTGAGAAAAGGCAAATTACTCGGTGTTCTGACTTTGATGCACTCTCAGCCGGGATATTTCGGTGCTGTGATTGCTAACTTCATGGAGTCGATGTCTCGGCAAATCGCCCTAGCTACAGAATACGCTCGTTGCTATGACGAACTCGATAGTTACTCAAATCAACTCAAACAAGAACTAGAAAGAGCTAGAGAAATTCAGCGAGATTTTCTGCCTAATCCGCTAATAAGTGTAGCTGGATGGGAATTTGTGGCTTGTTTCTATCCAGCACGGCAAGTAGCTGGCGATTTCTACGATACTTTCCGCTTTCCTGATGGTTCTATTGGTTTAGTAGTCGGAGATGTTTGTGATAAAGGAGTGGGAGCAGCTTTATTTATGGGGTTGTTTCGCAGTTTATTACGCATTTTTTCTGGTTATTATTCCTTCCAAGTACCTAGCGAAATTAAGGAAAAATTGGCAGACAGTGAAGTAGAAGTTGAGGAAGTTCCACCAAATACTGTCAAAATTATTGATGCGCTAAAGGCGATCGTCTTAACTAACAATTACATTGCCCAAAATCACGAACGTTTATGTATGTTCGCCACCATCTTTTTTGGGGTACTCAATCCCACAACTGGCGTACTTACTTACATTAATGGTGGGCACGTACCGCCAATTATTCTGCGTGCTTCTGGTACTTTAGAACGTCTTAAACCCACAGGTCCAGCCGTCGGCACCATTTATAACATTGATTACGAAGTCAAACGAGTGCAGCTAGAACCTGGAGATATCTTGCTGAGTTTCTCAGATGGTGTCCTAGATGCCCGTTCTCCAGAAAATGTTCCCTTGACGGAAAAGGGATTGCTCTCATTATTAGAAGAACCAGCTTCCTCAGCCGTTTCTTTGGTAGAACGCATCAAAACTGAGATTAAATCTCATATCGCTGAAGCCGATCCTTTTGATGATATTACTATGTTGGCTGTCCGACAAAATTCGCCATTATTAACAAATTAAGGCGGCAAAATTCCCGATTTGAATGCTTAATTAACCAACTATCTATCATGCTCAAACTTTATGGACTTAAGAATTGATAGTCATCCTACCCACACTTACGGCAAATTTAAACTTCGCACTGGGCGACCTTTCCCTTTTGGTGCAACTATCGTTCCCGGTGGAGTCAACTTCTCGATTTTTTCCTCTCACGCCAAATCTTGTACTCTGGTGCTCTTTGAAAAGCACGAGAAAAAACCAATGGCGGAAATTCCCTTTCCTGATGAATTCAGGATTGGTAATGTTTTTTGCATGATTGTATTCGATTTAGATTACGAAAATATCGAATACGGTTATCGCATGGAAGGGCCTTTTAATCCTCAAGAAGGTCATTGGTTTGACCCTAGCAAAATTCTCATGGACCCTTATGCTAAAGTAATTGGCGGTCGAGATGTTTGGGGAAAAACACCGGATTGGGATGACATTTATCATCACCGTGCCAGAATTGCTCCTGATGATTTTGACTGGGAAAATGACCGATTTTTAGAAATTCCGCCAGAAGATTTAATCATCTACGAAATGCACGTTCGTAGTTTTACTCGCCACCCTTCAGCAAAGGTGAAACATCCGGGAACTTTTGCGGCAATTCGGGAAAAAATTCCCTATTTCAAAGAGTTAGGTGTCAATGCGATCGAGTTGATGC
>JBAVZX010000615.1:0-2371 GCA_049589015.1 Phormidium sp.
AAGCTACGCTGTAACGGTGAGATGAATTGCGACCAACCAACTCAGACTGAGCGCAAGCGTTTCCTTAGAATTCGGCTTGATTCTCAACATAACGCTTTAAATGTTCAACGGTAACGCCACCACAACTGGCAACAAAATAAGCGCCAGTCCAAAAGTGAGGCTTACCGTAAAAATATTTCTCAGAAAGTCCAGGAAACTCTTTGCGAATTAATCGACTACTAACCGTTTTCAGATTACCAATTAAAGTTGATAAAGGCTTGTCCGGCTTGTAATCAATTAGTAGATGGATATGATCCGCCTCTCCATTGAATTCCACTAATTGAGCATCCCACTTGTTTAAGGTATCAACAAATATCTCCTTGAGTCTAGATAGGATTACCTTATCAATAGCTTTCTTTCGGTATTTTACAACCAGAATAATATGAGCATTAAGTTTGTAAACAGATCTAAATCCGTTATGATACATGATTGACATCCAAGAGCGTTAAATATTATAATATTACCATTGGGCTTCGTTAAGTAAATGCTGACTGCGTTGAAGGTAAGGATATATCCGAATAAAGAGCAGCAAATAGCCTTAGCGAAAAACTTTGGTTGTTGTCGCTTTGTTCGCAATTATTACCTCGACAAATCCAACACTCAATATCAAGAAACTGGGAAAGGGATGAGTTATTGCGATATGGCGAAAGACTTGACCCAACTCAAGAAACAACTTGAGTATTCTTGGTTAAAGGAGGCAACAGCTACCACGCTGCAACAATCATTAATGGATTTAGGAACTGCGTTCACCAACTTCTTTGAAGGGAGGGCGAAATTTCCTAAATTCAAAAGCAAGCATGATAAGCAATCTCTGAGATATCCTGAAGGTTGTTCGATTCAGAAGAAAGATATCAAGCTTCCTAAAATAGGCATTGTCAAAGCAACAATTTCCAAAAAGGTTGATGGCAAGATTAAATCTGTGACTGTCAGTAAGACAAGCACAGATAAATATTACGCATCAATCTTATTTGAGGTTGCCGATGATTCAAAAGAAAAAGACGGGAAGATATCTGGAATCGACTTGGGATTAAATAGTTTGGTGACAGTGTTTGATGGAGAGGCAACTTATAAGGTCGATCCGGTTAAAACCACCAAGAAATATGCCAAACGCTTAAGACGTAGACAACAGGTTTTATCTCGTAAAAAGAAAGGCTCAAATAATCGTAGAAAGCAAATTAAGAGGGTAGCCAAAGTTCATGAAAAGATAGCAAATACAAGACTTGACTTCCTTCACAAACTCTCTCGTAAATTAGTTGACGAAAACCAAGTCATTGTAGTGGACGACCTTTGCGTTAAAGGAATGGCACGTACCAAGATGGCGAAATCAGTCTTAGATGCTGGTTTTGGAATGTTGGTAAACTTCCTAGACTACAAGTTGAAAAGAGAGGGAGGAAAGCTTGTGGAAGTTGACAGATTCTTTCCTAGTACAAAGTTGTGTAATCGCTGCAAACATAAGAATGATTTACTCACTTTAAAGGACAGAGAATGGACTTGCCCGAAGTGTGGAACTCATCACGATAGAGATGAAAATGCAGCGAAAAATATTAGGGAAGAGGGCATTAGAATCATGTCAACAAATACTGTGGGACACACAGAATTTCAAGCTTGTGGAGAGGGCATAAGACTCGCTGGTAAAAGTAGAATTACTGTTGCCAGAAAGCGGCGCTCGATGAAACAAGAATCTCCCGCCACAGCGTAGCTTGGCAGTGAGAGTGTCAATATGTAGTTGTAGGCGGCGCGATCGTACACTCCATCCAATAAATTTTGTAAATCTACAATAGGTTCGGTATCTCCTGAACAGACGACCAAATTTGCGGATTTTCTAAATAAGGATTCTTCCCGGAAAAGGTGAAGGCATGGTTTTTTCTCCTTTAAAATTGGCGGGAAAGTGGTGCGTTAGCGTAGCGTAACGCACCCTACGGTTAGAAGTTGCTGTAATTTCCTATTGCTTGCTTCATTCTTTCGGTTACTTCGGCAACTGGTATTTCGCCTAATTCGCCAGAAGCACGAGTGCGAATATTCAAAGAGTTAGATTCAACTTCTTTTTCTCCGACAATTGCCATTACGGGAATTTTGGCTTTTTCGGCATTGCGAATTTGCTTCGCTAAACGTTCCCCACTGGTGTCAGCTTCGGCACGAATTCCTACAGCTTGCAATTCTTTTACCACATTTTTAATGAAAGGCAAAAATTCATCTTTCACGGGTAACAAGCGAATTTGAATTGGTGCTAACCACAAGGGAAAATCACCTGCATATTCTTCAATCAAAATCCCAATTAGTCTTTCTAAAGACCCAAAAGGTGCGCGATGAATCATTACCGGACGGTTGCGGG
>JBAVZX010000616.1:0-3211 GCA_049589015.1 Phormidium sp.
CAGTTGAAGCGATTGGAACAAAGCCAGAAACAATGGGTTGTTTATCGGTTCCGTCTTCCTGTCCATCATTATCTTCTTTTTCAAATTCTTCTTCTCTTTCTTGGACAGTGTGAGGGACTTGATTTAAGACATCTTTCGCTAAGTCAATTAATGTTCGATGTGCTGGAATTAATGTTTCTACTGGTTCTGGCTCATCTTCAGGAAAAAGACGCAGTAACCGTCCTAAGTCTTGAGTAAAACTTAGGGAAGTACGAACATTGCTGGCATGAATGCGATATTTCAAACGGTGAATAGAAACACCTTCACCTAGCATTCCAACCCCAATAATCCAAGACCTTGCCCCTTGTCCAGTTTCAGCCGCAAATCGCTCGATTAATTCGCTAGAGTCTTGTCCTGATTTAAGGCCATAATTGGAATAGGGGTCATCATCCTTAGATACTACAACCAAAGCATCTTCTCCGGTAAGGCTGCGGATTCGTTTTTTCATCTGGTATGCCGCATCAATATCAGCAGTTCTTATGTAAGTTGCACATTCAGGAAGATTTCTTTCGCGATCTCGTTGCATTCGCTTGTGCGCCCACAAAATTGCGCTTTCAACCCAACCGCCGTTCACTTGAATAGCTGTATTTAATGCGTCAGTTAATTCTCTCTCGTTCTTGGTGTCAAAAGTTTTACCCTCGTATATCCACCCATTTCGACTGTAAGTGAATTCTCCATCCATTGTTACAAACGAGAACGCAGGAATTATTCGATCGTTTCGAGCATCTGCCAAGGTATATCGAAAATCAGGTCGGCATTCATAAGTATTTTCTTCTACTTGTTCATAGATAAGCCAATTACCTAAAATTCTGTTGTTATCAGAGCGGAATGGTGTCCCAGAAGTCATTAAGCGGTGAGACACAATCCTGTCTGGGAAGGCTGTCTCGCAAGCTTGACCAAAGGCGAGTTTTTCACTTGCATGGTGAACTTCGTCAAGGATTACAAGTACTTTACTGGGGACATCTTTCTCTATCGCTTTTGCTAAAAAGCCTGCATTACCAGGCTTGGTTAACCATTGATAGCTAATGACTAAGCCGTGAAAGTCTGTTTTAACTAACTCCGATGGGGTAGGTACTCTTCCCAGCCTTTTGTCTGTACCAGAGTAGTGTAGATTTAGGCCAAATAGCTTAAAAGCATCCTGAGCATATTGTCGCATTAGGTGTTCAGCGGGCACTACCACAATTAGAAAGTCCCAGTCCAGAGAACTTCTCATAGAAACGTAGGCATACAACGATCCAGCCGTTTTTCCCGCTGATATGCAAGCTTCTAGTAAAAAGTTCTTTTTGCCGTTGGTTTGATAGGCTCTGACAAATCGCTCTTGCCATTTTCTTGGTTCAAATGCTTTGGGCATAAACTTTCTCCATTGCTATAATTTTTGTGCCTTGTATTTCATTGGTAACTCAATCGTATCCCTTGTATTCCAAGAGTATCACATACGTAACTCAAAAACGATGCTAAAAAATGGTAAAGATAAAACCATCTCGATCAGATTGTCCCAAGGGATGCTAGAGGCACTTGATGCCCGTGCCGTGTTGGATGAAAAAGATAGGACTCAGGTGATTAGAGAGGCGATCGCGCAATATTTAGAGTTACCTTTTGATCCGATAGAAGAGCGTGTGGCTACACTGGAAGACCGTGTAGATGAACTCAGTCGTTTGGTAACTATCTGCTTAAAGCGGCTAAAATAAATGCTCTCGCCACAGGGTTTTAAATTTTTTAGGCTTAGTTGATTCTGGCAGGTAAATACAAATCATCACCAGGAAGCCTTCGCGCTTGAATTTCGCATCGACTTTTAGCTACAATTTCTTCCCAAAGTCCGCTACGGCGGACTTTGATGGAAAACCTGCTTGGGCAGGTTTTGTTTGTGGTGATGAGTCAATTTAAACCTTTACTGTTTAAGCAGATTCGCTACCTGCTGCGCGGCTGCACAAGATATACTGGCGCATTGTCTACTATTGTTAGGGTTGAGAGTATTAATACGCTTGGCGCTGAGGACTTTAGCGAAATCAGTTGTAGCAAGTTCCTCAATAGTCATACCATCTTTACAGTTCTGACCTTTTTTCAAACCTCGCGTAACACGAAAGTTTTTGGTATCACCAATAATTGGCTGATACAATTTATACTTGCACCAAGCAAAATTTCTAGGATTCTGGACACCGTGTTGAGACAGAACAGACTCATAATAGTCTTCACGAGGGATTGAATCTAGGCGTGCGCCTATATAATCAGAGCTTTTGCCCTGCCTTTCCCAATTTCTGATTGCTCGTTGACGACTGCGACAGATGCCTAGCTCTGGATCTGCTTCTTCTTCGATTCGTTCCTGAAGCACTGTCAATGCCCATTGATGACATTCAACTGAGAGTATTTGTGCATAGTCAATAGCTAATTCAGGAATAGCATAAGTACCCGCCTTTTTACCTCCTGTAAACACAATAAGAACTTCTGGAACTTGGGCAATTAAGCGCTGGACTTCAGGACGTTTACCCATTTTTCGTTCTACCCAAGTGGGCACGGTGCCCACTTGCTTTGAGAGGTGTTGAAGTAATTCTTGGGTTTGGCTTAAGCGTATCCAGTCACGAGGAGTTTTATTGGCTGGTTTACCAAATGCCTTCCACATATCCGTCAGATTAACTAGGTTATCTTCTTGACGACGGATAATAGATCCTTTGAAGTTTAAGTGTTGTATCAACATTATTCACCTATTGACAATTTAAGGGAATTGTGATATTGCCAAAAGGTTGCAAAAAATCCTGATCTGTCTTACAATTTAAGAAAGATCAAGCATATAAGCCTTATGCCATAGGACATAAAAGTTCTGTGACATAAAGATTATGCTTTTGGCATATCAGTAAGAGATGATTTGTGGATAGCAAGAAAAATTTAGTCCTTGTTAGCTTAAGCATTGCTAATTCAGTGTGACTGCTAATCGCTATCCGCAATTTGACGTAGTTTGGAAGTGGTGGGACTTGAAGCCAATGAACCGTGCCAGGTTATCCGATTAGGAGTCGAATGCGTTTTCCGTTCCGACACACTTCCTTAATCATTTGCAAGAACGAGGCTTTGAACTAGGAACTCAAAGCCTCGTTCTTGCTTTTTGTGTTTACTTGAAACATTACTCCTCCTCATCAAAGTCGTCTTCAAATTGTGATTCAGATATCACTCTCGTTGGGCT
>JBAVZX010000617.1:0-4730 GCA_049589015.1 Phormidium sp.
ATAAGAGCGCTAAAGCGCAACAACGTACCTAATCCCTGAAGTAACTTGCATTACTTAGGGAAATAGTCTTCCAATTTGGACTTCAATCTGAGGAAAAGTTAATAAAAGCAGTACTCCGAGAATTTTCTTGTCCAGCTAATGCTAATCAATTATGCTGTGTTCCTAAACTTTTGACAAAAATAACGCAACTAATTTTTAACTTCATGAGCATAAATATACTCTGCTAATACCTGATTAATTAGCGCCTGATACCCCTGATCCCCTGCCTTTGCCTCAAAATATTCAACGATAAAAGCATCCAGCAAGAGATCGACACGCCGCTGACTACGCTCAACAGGTTTTCCACCAACTCGCAGTACAGCCCGTTTCATCTGTTCTTCTGTAACTTCTGGAATATCTGAAAGATCGATCGCCTCATCTAACATTGCATTAATCCGCTCCCAATCAGTTGTAGGGTGCGTCAGAAATTCAAATCCTGATGGTGTCAATCAGATTTATGATCTGACGCACCCTACTAATTGTGCCAGTACCAGTAGCATAACCTACGCCAGTCAAGCTATAACCTACGCCAGTCAAGCTAAATTTTTTATCAATTGTTCCTGATTTACTTAAAATAATATCTCAATAAATGAATTAAAAGTTCCAAATTTTTCTTGACTATAAAAGTCGATCGCCAAACCCCCCCATAGCTGAAATGCTCATAAATCAAGCTTTTGCACAGATGAGAAGATTATTAAGCTTTAGTAAAATCTGTCTATAGTGTTAAATTTTTATGGTACTTATTGAAAAAGATTCTTAATGAGACTGTCCTCAAGTGGGAAAAGATGGATGGTGAAGAGCTACTAAACCTTAAGCAGGAGGATTGGCGATCGTTTGTTTACTTGAGCGATTCGTCGATCGTGAATTTGGACAAAATGAATGAGAAATCAGAAACAGGAATAACTTTCTTAGCAAACACAAAAGTCGGGGATTGTGTACGCATAGTTTCTTTGAACTGCGGGGAAGCGAACAACCGCTTGATGGGGATGGGATTAATGCCTGGAATGGAGTTAACGATCGTTAGTTCTACGGGAACTGGTTCTGTGATTGTGGCATTTAATGAGCAGCGCTTGGGATTAGGCGCAGATATGGCGCAACAGATTCAAGTGAGAGATGTCAAATATTCAGCAACAGTTCCCGATAACTCTTTCGCACCAAGGAATACAACCATGAAAAGTGATAGTAATTCTACAATTAAACTGCGAAATGCGGCGATCGGTTCCGTAATGAAAGTGATCGGTTACGAACCAACTGCGCGTGATTATAAACGCAAATTATTAGCAATGGGACTTACCCCGAAGACAGAATTTACAGTTACGCGCCATGCACCTTTAGGCGATCCTACTGAAATTGAAGTGCGGGGATTTCGTTTAAGTTTACGCAAAGCTGAAGCTGATGCCTTAATTGTGGAACTAATCTAGGAAGTGAAATAATGGCAAATAAAGTTATTGGATTAGTGGGAAATCCTAACTGTGGAAAAACCACTTTATTTAACACCTTAACAGGAGCGAATCAGCACGTTGGAAATTGGCCCGGTGTGACTGTGGAACGCAAAGAAGGCACCTATCGTTATCGGGGAAAAAATGTTAATGAAGCGCATCAAATTACCGTTGTCGATTTACCGGGAGTTTATTCTATTGATGCAGGTGATAGTACAACCGGACTTGATGAATTAGTAGCAAGAGATTATTTACTTTCTGGTGAAGCGGATCTAATTGTTAATATTGTTGATGCTTCTAATTTAGAGCGCAATCTTTACCTGACTACCCAAATTTTAGAAATGGGTGTCCCGATGGTGATTGTCCTGAATATGATGGATTTGGCAAAAAACCGAGAAATTAGTATTGAACCGGAAGTTTTAGCTGAAAGATTGGATTGTCCGGTAATTCCTTTGTGTGCTCATACGGGGAAAGGAATTAGTTTATTGTGTGATACGATCGCTCTAGCATTTGCACAACCAACAATTCCCCAAGCTTACTGTGCTTATCCGCCTGTAATTGAAGAAGCTTTGGCAGATTTGAGTCCAGTTTTGCAAAAGAAATCTGTCGGGAATCCTGCTAATATTCGCTGGTTTGCATTGAATTTGTTGCAGTATGACGATCGCCATCTTCCCGACTTAGGAGAAGAGGTTTTGCGAAAGATTACTGAACATCGCCATCGCATCCATCAAACTTTAGGAGAAGATACCGATTTACTGATTGCTGATAGTCGGTATAGCTGGATTCATCAAATCATGCAGGGAGTCACGCAACGCACAAATGTTGTTAAGCAAACTGTGAGCGATCGGATCGATAAAGTAGTACTCAATCGCTGGTTGGGTATCCCGATCTTTCTGGTAGTAATGTACTTGATGTTTCTCTTTTCCATCAACCTTGGCGGCGCATTTATTGACTTCTTTGATATTGGGGTTGGGACAATTTTTGTCGGTGGAACTGCTCATTTATTAAAACAAATGAGTGCTCCCGGTTGGTTAATTGGTTTATTATCTGATGGAGTAGGCGGCGGGATTCAAACCACAGCAACCTTTATTCCCCAAATCGGATTAATGTTTATTTTCTTAGCTATTTTAGAAGATTCTGGCTATTTAGCAAGAGCCGCATTTGTGATGGATCGCTTAATGCGATTTATGGGATTACCGGGTAAATCTTTTGTGCCAATGATGGTAAGTTTTGGTTGTAATATTCCCGGAATTATGGCAACTAGAACTTTGGAAAATCGGCGCGATCGCTTAATGACAATTCTCATGAATCCCTTCATGTCTTGCGGCGCACGTTTACCAATTTACGCTTTATTCTGTGCGGCATTCTTCCCCACAAATGGACAAAATATTGTATTTATGCTGTACATTTTAGGAATTTTAGCCGCTATTTTTACCGGATTAGTGATGAAAAATACCTTATTTAGAGGAGAAGCAGCACCTTTTGTGATGGAGTTACCACCCTATCATATTCCTACTTGGAAAGGAGTGTTAATTCGCGGTTGGGATCGGCTAAAAGCATTCATCACCAAAGCGGGAAAAATGATTGTAATTATGGTGTTGATTTTGGGATTAATTAACTCTGTAGGTGTGGATGGATCTTTCGGGAAACAAAATAGTCAAGATTCGATTTTAAGTGCTTTTAGTCGCACTATTACCCCTGTATTTACTCCGATGGGTATTCAACAAGAAAATTGGCCCGCTACAGTGGGTTTATTTACCGGAGTTTTTGCTAAAGAAGTAATGGTAGGAACTATGGATTCTCTGTATACTACTTTGGCACAGCAATCAAGTGGAAATGCGGAACCAGAAGAAGCTTTTGATTTCTGGGGTGATATGGGTAAAGCTTTTGCCAGTATTCCCAAAAATTTAGCTGATTTGAGTAATCAAATACTCGATCCATTGGGAATTAGTATTATGGGTAGCACTGGCGATCAAAAAGCTGCTGCTGAGGAACAAGAAGTACACTATACTACTTTTGGACAAATGGCGACTCGGTTTGGTAGTACTACGGCAGCGATCGCATTTCTCCTATTTGTCTTATTGTATTTCCCCTGTGTTTCTGCCACTGCTGCGGTTTATCGAGAAACTAATTTAGGTTGGACAATTTTCGTCGCTGCTTGGACAACTGGATTAGCTTATTGGGTAGCAGTATTCTACTACCAATTTATGACATTTAATGCTGCGCCAGCCATTGCAACAACTTGGTTAGTAAGTTTACTTTTGGTGATGGGTGGTGTGTTATTTGGATTAAAATTGTTTAGCGATCGTCGTCGGATTCAATCAATAGATAAACTGCCAGTTCGTTCTCTAGAAACTGCCAGGAGATAAACTCATGATTTTGCAGGAACTTCAGCAATATTTACGCGATCGTCCGGTTAGTTCTTTAGCAGAACTCGCCCAACATTTCCAGTCCGATCCTGATGCTTTGCGCTTAATGCTTAATCGACTCGAAAATAAAGGGCGAGTTCGCAAATTAGATGCCAAAAAATGTGGAGGTTGTCATAGTTGCACCCCGGAAACTATGGAACTTTACGAATGGGTAAAATCATAATTAATCAGGAGAGATTTTGTTATGTTGTCACAAGCAATGATCGATCGGTTGAATGAACAAATCAACCTAGAAATGTTTTCCTCCCATCTTTATCTGCAAATGAGTTGTTGGTGTGCTTATAAAGCACTAGATGGTTGTGCGGCATTTCTCAGTCAACACGCAGATGAAGAAATGATGCACAAGCGTCGTTTAATTAACTACTTGCAAGAAACAGGTGCATTAGCAATTTTGCAGGGAATGGAAGCACCTCCGAGTGAATTTACTTCTCTGACAGAGATGTTTGAAAAAATTTATGCCCATGAACAATCAATCACTAACAAAATTAACAGTTTAGTCCACTTAGCTAATACAGAACCCGATTATCCCACCCTACAATTTCTCCAATGGTATGTGGCAGAACAACATGAAGAAGAGTTTCTGTTTAAGAGCATTCTTGATAAGATCAAATTGATTGGCGTAGAAGGGCAAGGGCTGTTCTTTATCGATCGCGAAATTAAATCGATCGCAGCAACCAGGGCAACCACAAACAACGCCAATGCCACAACCGCTGCCAATGTTTGACCCTCTTGCAAAAGTCGATATCCCATCAAAATCATCTGTGTTCATCCGTGTTCATCTGTGGATATCTGTGGTAAAAAACAATATTTTCGACTTTTGCAA
>JBAVZX010000618.1:0-3216 GCA_049589015.1 Phormidium sp.
AGTCAAAGGTGATGCTTTAGCCCTAGAACCTTTGTGGAAAAAATCCTCAACAATTACTCAAGGATCTTCCATTCCTCTAATCGTGGAAGTTGTCAGTACAAATTGGCGCGATGATTATGCCCACAAAATGATTGATTATGAAGCATTAGGCATACCCGAATATTGGATTGTAGATTATTTGGGTTTAGGTGGTAGCCGTTATATTGGTTCTCCGAAACAGCCGACTTTATCGGTTTATCAGTTAGTAGATGGTGAGTATCAAATTAAGCTGTTTCGAGGAGATGAAAGGGTTGAGTCGTTAGTGTTTCCTGAGTTGAATTTGACCGCCGTGCAGATTTTTAATGGTGAGTAAATATTCAGACGATCGATCTTATTATACTAAAAAGCGTTTTACTATAATAAGATTTCGATCCAGCCGTCTTATTTCACTGGAATAACATAAGATAACAAGACCTCAACCTTTGTCCCTCCGTCACCCAATTATGCGTTCTGGTCGATACCTCCAACAAATTGAAGGATACAGCGCCTTCATTCCAGCGCCTCTCCCTCCCGAACCGCCCATTAAAATGGACGCAGAGCTTCATCGCTTGCTCTCCAATGCCGATCGCGCTTTGGGAAGACTAGACGGTGCTACCTCTATTTTGCCCAACCCTGACCTATTCGTAGCGATGTACGTCCGTCAGGAAGCCGTTCTTAGTTCGCAAATTGAAGGAACGCAAAGCACCTTAGAGGACGTACTTCAATATGAAATTGATGTCAAAGGTCAAGAACGCTTTAAAGATGTGCAGGAGGTTGTTAACTACGTTAACGCCATGAACTACGGTTTAAAGCGGCTTCAAGAATTTCCACTTTGTCTGCGCTTACTGCGAGAAATTCATACAGAATTACTCAAAGACGTGCGAGGAAGCGATCGCACACCCGGAGAATTTCGCAAAAGTCAAAACTGGATTGGCCCTCAAGGTTGCAACCTGGCTACTGCGGCTTTTATACCTCCAACAGTCACAGAAATGCACAAAGCCCTCGACAATCTAGAAAAATTTCTGCATGATACCAATTCTTTACCTGTACTAATTCATTGCGGATTAGCTCACGCTCAATTTGAAACAATACATCCTTTTTTAGATGGGAATGGACGGATTGGACGATTGCTAATTACTTTTTTGCTTTGTCAGCAAGGAATCCTGCAAAAGCCTTTACTATACCTCAGTCATTATCTAAAATTTCACCGAATAGAATATTACGATCGCCTGATGGCAATTCGCACTCATGGTGATTGGGAAGGATGGTTAAAGTTTTTTCTTCAGGGTATTTTTGAAGTCAGTCAGTCAGCAACAACAACAGCCCGTTCTATTCTGGAACTGCGCGAAAAACACCGGGAAATTATCGGTCAGAAAATTTCCAGTAGCAGTTATGGTTTGCGCTTGCTAGATTTACTTTTCCACCAGCCAATTGTGAATATTCGTTTGGTAGAAAATGAACTGCAATGTACTTACGCAACCGCTGGTAAAATAGTCGATAAATTTGTAGAAGTTGCTTTGCTTCAAGAAGTTACAGGTTGGCAACGCAACAGACTTTATCGTTACGAACCCTATCTCAATCTTTTTGAAAGTAGCTACACATTAATTAATCCAGAAAAATCTGATTCTATACCCTCAACTCAAAGTTAATATTTTGTTAACGAGTTCAATCCTCGTCACGGGCTTTCTTGAGCTAGGTTCAAGCTTTGAATCCAGGCAAAATCATCGTCACTAACAGGTGGGATTGGAGGCTGAGAGTAGTCGATCGCTAAATCCAGCGCCGCCTCTTCATAAGTTTGTTTCAATACAGCTGGCAAATCAATCACAGGTTCTCGATCTCCAGGGCGTAAAGGGAACAAAAACCCAGGTAGCGATTCTCGCAAATTAAAAGGATACAGATCTGCGGCAGGGCGACAATTTGCACGGCTGACCAAAATTCGGTAGTCTGATGCCATTCCTCCTGCCATAAGCATCGGTTCGCCAGTTCGCAGCAAATCGATTTCCACTAAATGAGCAGTGCTATTCAACACAGCTTGGCGTTTAGCATTGTACTTGACTTTGCCTTCCCCTGCCCGCTTGTTCTTAGGTGAGAGTACTTCTACCACCGTTACCACTGTTCCTGTTCCCACTTCTCGAATTTCTAAAAACCGCTCTTGGGTTTCTTCTACAATCGGTACTGTGACAACCAATGGTTCACTCAAAGTGACTACGCTTTGTTGAGGTTCAGTCATCTTAGAACTTCGCTGAAATACTGCAACATCGGGAATGCCAACCAGCAGCGTGTCTGAATAAACTCGTTTTTCAACTGCTGCCCGATATTTAGGTGTAATCACTGCATTTAGCGATCGCGCCAGCACCGAAATCAGCCCGAAATGAACCTCTGACCACAATTCAGGGTTTTCCAGATAGGGATTCATTCCCGGAAATTGGGGCGACATAAACCACACCTCTTGCCCTTATTAGGTCTATTGTATGCCTTGGTTTTGGAAGTAGGATGCAGGAAATATAATAAGAGCAGTCCTAAAAGGAGATTAGCGGTATGACGATCGCTACCCCCGTTGTTAAGCCCGTTAGCCAGCTGGAATTAGCCCCTGGCAGTATCGCAACGTTGAAAGATGTGACTTGGCAAGAATTTGAGGAAATTTTGGCGGAGTTAGGCGAACGGAGGAATTCTCGAATTGCTTACAGCGAAGGAAAACTAGAAATCATGGTTCCATTGCCAGAACATGAACGGGCAAAGATCGTCATTGCTGATTTGGTTAAAGCGATATTGCGATCGCAACGACGCAATTGGGAACCTCTTGGATCGACCACTTTCAAACGAGAAGAGACAGCAGGAATTGAGCCTGATGAATGTTTTTATATTCAAAATCAACAGGCAGTTATTGGAAAGGATCGAATTGACTTGACTGTTGATCCACCCCCTGATTTAGCGATCGAAAGTGATGTAACTTCTAAAACTCGAACTCAAGCTTATCTTGCTATTAAAGTACCTGAAATTTGGATTTATGTTTCAGGTAAGCTTAAGATTAATTTGTTGCAGTGCGATCGCTACATTGAATCTGAAACTAGTCCCACCTTTCCCAATTTAACGATTCGAGAGATAATTCCCAAAGGGATAGAACGAGCAAAACAAATTGGCCCCAGTCAAGCCTTACTAATTCAAGTTGCTAGTTACAAGTCTAGTTCTTTCTTAGCC
>JBAVZX010000619.1:0-5631 GCA_049589015.1 Phormidium sp.
ATATTTGATAAATGGAAACAAATCATCAAAGATCCAGATACAGCTTTGTTAGTGAATGATTGGACAATAGAACACTATCAGTTTCGCCACTTTCGTAATCAGGTTCATAATTTTCGCAAAATTGCACCTTTGTTTTTAGGTGATTATGCACAAAAAACTTCAAAAGAAGAAGAACATAATAAAACCATGCGTGCTGAGGAATTTGCAGAAAATTCCCAAGGTATTCAGCGAGTCGGTTACTTGCGAATGGATGTAGACAACCTGGGTAAAATTTTTGCTAAAGGTCTTGAGAAAAAGACTACTCAAAACTTACCCCGAATTGCTGGACTTTCTCGCCAGATGACTTATTTTTTTAAGGTTTATTTGAATAGTTTAGCCAAAGATCGCTGTGCCAATTTACCTAAAGGAGCAAAGAGTTTGAATGAAGGCGATCGCCCAAATTTACTATTTATTTATGCCGGAGGTGATGACTTATTTATCAGTGGTACATGGAATGAAGTAGTTGAATTTGCCTTTGATGTTTATCAAGCATTTCGAGCCTACACAGGTTATAATTCTGATATCACTCTTTCTGGTGGAATTAGCCTTGCTGATGTCAAATTTCCCCTTTATCAAGCAGCAGATGAATCAGGGGAAGCTGAAAAATCAGCTAAAGGAAATGGTCGAGATAGTTTAGGATTATTTGGAGAAGTATTTAAGTGGGATGAATGGTTAGGGACTTATAAATCAGAAGTGATTGATGAAGAAATTAGAACCTATCTAAGCTCAGAAAGTTTGCCTAGTTTATTTGGTATCCTACCTTTTGTGAAAAAGCTTTATGATGTGGACAGTAATTACTCGCGTAGTTTTGTCAGAAACTTACTAGCTACGGCTCAAGTCCAAAAGCAAATGATTAAGGAGATTAAAGAAAAACGTAAAAATCGAGATTATGAATATCAAGAGCGAGATATTCGCTACTATTTACACTTACCAAAGATTGCTTATACTTTGGCACGACTTCCAAAAAATGTGCTGGATAATGAAGATTTTCGTAAGTCTTTAAAGACTCCGTATAATGCGCCTTATTTTCAAGCTATTGCCACTTGGATAGAACTACTTAGCCGCAAGGAAAGCCATGAATCAAACAACGACTAAAACCAAATTTACCTTTGAAGATTACCTTCATTATGACGATGGTACTGATAATCGTTATGAATTGGAAGATGGAGAATTAATCCTGATGAATCCACCAACATTTGACCATGCGTTAATTATTCGATTTTTGGCAAATAACTTTGAAGCCGAGATTAATCGGCTTAATTTACCTTGGCTGACATTGCAAAGTATAGGAGTAAGAACATCAATAAATCGATCGCGAATACCAGATATTTCTGTGATAAATAGAGATCAAATAATCCAAAGAGATGTATCAGCTATTCTAGAATCAGCTTCATTGTTAGCAGTAGAAATTGTTAGTCCAGAATCCCGAACTAGAGATTATCGTTTTAAGCGTTCTGAATATAGCGTAGTGGGAATTCCTGAATATTGGATTGTCGATCCAACTGAGCAAAAAGTTACTGTTTTGAACTTGGTAGAGGGATTGTATGAGCAAGTGGAATTTAGAGTAAATGAGAGAATTGTTTCTCAGACCTTTCCAGAATTGGCGTTAACTGTGGAACAGGTATTGCAAGCTTAAATAGCGAAATAGCGAGAGGCGATCGCTATTAGGATAAAACTATTTACCAATAATTGAAAACTATGAATCAACCACCTAGAAGAATAGAGCAACCCAACCAAAACAGCCGCGATCGACAATCCAACGTTCGAGGTGAAAATCGTCAGCAGCAGCCTGATATTGCCCAAGAAATTGTTAATACAATTAAAGGATTAAAAACACCAAAAGAAGAAGAAGGAAGCTTAAAATATTATCCTATTCGGATTTTAGTTGAACAGGCACAAGTTTTTGGGCCAGAACTAAAACGACAGCGACTCGAAACAAATCAAGTTCGTAAGTTTCTAGATGCAATTAATCAATTAAAAGCCAAATTAGTTGGAAATGATTTCTCTGTTATTGAAACCGAAGTTGTCCTTCTAAAACCAAAACTTGCTTATGCAGCCGCAAGGCAAGACGCTGTTAAATCCCTAAGTAGAGTTATGTCAACCGCTATTGACAAGGTACACAGCAAAGAAGATTTTGAGCGTCTTGTTCAACTGATGGAATCAATAATTGCATATCACAAAGCAGAAGGTGGAAAATAACTATGCCAGCATCACTTCAACAAAAACCGTTACTAGGAAAATTTCGTCTTACCAGCACTTTATTTGTAGAAACTGGGTTACACATTGGTGGCGGTGGCGAAAATCTAGATATTGGTGGTTTAGATAAGCCAGTGATTCGCGATCCTTTAACTCGTCAACCTTATCTGCCAGGTTCCTCGATCAAAGGTAAATTGCGTTCTATTCTTGAACGACTTTTAAATAAATCACTTAACCGTCCGGGTGGAAGTGGGACTTATCGTTACGAAAGTGATGATTTGGAAGATGGCTTTTCAGAGATTGATGGTCAATTAATTCCCTATGAAGGTGCTAAAACTTGTCAACTTAGTAGGATATTTGGTTCTACTGGCGGTCCATCAGGAAGAGGTAATAAGACTTGGATTAAAACATCTATTGTAAAAGCTCAAGGCTTGGATGAAAAAGGAACACGAACTATCAATGGCGAGGAATATACCAGCACCGTAGGACAAAATTCACCTGCTCGCTTAATTGTACGAGATTGTCATCTGTTACCAGATTCAGTTAAAAAATTGAAGGATATTGATACTGGGTTATACATGACAGAATGGAAGTTTGAAAACGGAATCGATCGCATTACCGCAGCGGCAAACCCCAGACAATTAGAGCGAGTACCTGCGGGTTCTGAATTTGGTTTTGAGTTAATTTATACAGTCGAAAATCCAGAGCAAGCAGTTGAAGATTTAAACAATTTGGCGATTGCTCTTGCTATTTTAGAAGATGATGCCCTCGGCGGTCATGGTTCAAGGGGTTATGGCAAAATTAGATTTCAAAACCTTCAGTTCTTCTACCGCAACTTAGCCCATTATCGTCAAATCACAGGCAATGGTGGAGAGTTTAACACGCCTATAGAAATTAGAGATAACACTACCGAATTACTTCAGCATTTTGGTAGTTTAGTTGAGAAAATTAACCAGCGTTTACTTCCAGGGAATTGAAGTTTATTATGAGTTACTGGAAATTATTTAGGCTGAATTTCGAGGGCAATCCCGTTCATTTTGGCGAGTTGGGAATTGGGATGGAAGAAACTAGCGATCGCATTCACTCAGACACCCTATTTAGTGCTTGGATAAGTGCTTACGCTCGGTTATTTGGGAAAGATGCTGTTGAGGAACTATTACAACAATTTCAAACTCAAGAAGAACCACCATTTCGTTTAAGTTCCACCTTTATCTATCGGCAAGTAGAAGGCGAAAATATTTACTATTTACCCCGTCCTTTCAAACGTCCAATAAATTACCCAAAACATGACTTTGATTTTGCAAAAGAGTACAAAAAACTTAATTACTTACCCTTAAAAATCTGGCAATGTTGGTATCAAGGTCAGGGATGGACAAAGAGTGATGAAGAGGAACTTAAAGCTAAGGCTAAGGCTAAAAAGGGAGATAAAATAGATGGAGAATTGACGAAAGCAGGAACATTTGAATATGGTGAAGCTTTTAAAAAGGGTAAAGTTCCTAAAATAGCAGTCGATCGCATCACCAGAGCAACCAATATCTATCACACTAATTTTGTGTACTTTCAAAAAGACGCTGGATTGTATTTTCTTGTTGAATTTTCTAAACCAGAATTTGAAAATACTTTTTTGAATGTCTTAAAATTTCTGGGTGAGGAAGGACTTGGTGGCGAACGTTCTAGCGGTGCGGGACAATTTGAGGTTGATAACAGTAGCATTGAGTTAACTCCTGAATGGGACAAATGGGTTCAAGTTGTCAATTTCAAGTTTGATAAGGGAAACTTTCATAGTCTTATTAGTCTATTTTGGGAAAATCCTCTTGCTTCTGACTTGCTAGATCGAGAGGGTAAATTAAAAGAAGAATCTAGCTATGAATTGCTGCGTCGAGGTGGGTGGATTTCCTCTTCTCCTTCTGGAAGTCAGCGTCGCCGCAAGTCAATACAAATGTTTGAGGAAGGTTCGGTTTTTTCCGTTAAACCAATGGGAAAATTAGCAAATGTGACTCCAGATGGTTTTAGTTCTCATTCCGTTTATCGCAGTGGGATTAGTTTAAGTTTACCGATTAAAGTATAAGTCGAGTAAAAGTATGGTTTCAACTCCTGAAAATGCTCTGGTTAAACCCGAAGTTTACGAAACAAAACGCATTCAACTTACCAGTCCAATGTTGCATATTGGTTCAGAAGTTTCTAAACTGAGTCCATTTGAATATGTGCAAACATCAAATCGAGTTTATTTACCCAATCGTGATTTATTGGCAAAAGCTTTATATCAGAAAGGAAAGTTACACGAATATATTCACCGAATTGAAAATCAGGAAGAAATTACTAGCCTCTTAAAAGAAGCATTTGGGGAAAATTGGCAAAATGAAAAGCTTGATGGACAAGCAATTTTTCCTAATACTGGCATTAGTCGCAAATGGACGGAAGAAAAAATTACTGATTTGCGTCCGATGATTCGCAATGGTTTTGGACAACTTTATATTCCAGGTTCTTCGATTAAGGGTGCGATTCGGACTGCGATCGCATACCATTTACTCAAACACGCAGATCAATATCAAATTTCTCAAAAAACGCGAGTCAGCGAAATTGAAACTAGATTGCGCGAAACAATGGGAGAACTAAAGCGTAATCCCAAGTTTGCAGATGATTCACTATTTATGAATAGCTTATTTTCGGAATTCTCTCTTTTTTATCAGGGAAAATTAGCACCTGGGAAAACCAGTCTTCCGAATACCGATTTTATGAGAGCAGTTCATGTCACGGATTCTGAACCAATTTTAGAATTTAATCGCAAAAATAAAGAAGGCAAGCCTGTATCTTTTAATTTGCCTGTTGCTGTTGAGGTAATAGTTTCCAGTCGATTTGATAGTATGAAAGCTAAGTATAAGGCTTCTCTATATGTGGAAATGATTAGAAATTTAAGAACCGAATTTACTTTGAGTATTAATTCAGAGCTATTATCTTGGTTTCGTCACAAAGAAAAGATGAATATCCCATTTAAAAATGTAGATGATATTTTAAATATTTGTCAGGAATTTACTAAAGATCAATGGGAAGCAGAAAAATTTTACTGGCAGGATATCCAAAATAATCCTCATGCTGGTGGGAAAAATTTAGAGTTTAGCAGTATCCGCAATTTTTATACTCAAGATTGTTCTTTTAGCTTAAAATTAGGTTGGGGAAGTGGAATGCTTGGTACCACAGTTAGCTTGTGTTTAGATGAAGAATTAGTTGAGACAATTCGTGATACTTGCGGTATTTCTGCACCCGGTTATGAAGCACCGAAATCTAGGCGAACTGTAGTTGATCCGAAGGGAGAAATTAAATTTGTACCAGGATGGGTAAAGTTTAAAGAGTTATAAAATATGTTAATCCGTTCTAATTGGATATTAACTGTATCTC
>JBAVZX010000620.1:0-6859 GCA_049589015.1 Phormidium sp.
AAAGGGATTTTCTCGTTCTTGGTGTTGGCGCAATTCTTCTGGTAATGTTGCTGGGGGTTTTTCGTCGTATGTGTAAGCGAAGAAAAAGCCAACTATTGTTTGATTGCTATCTTCTAATACCCAACAAAAAGAGAGTGGTTTGGTTAGTTGATAGGCAACATATTGTTCAAAATCATATTTGGGTTTGAGAATCATTGAGGGATCGGCAGATTCTCTTTCTTCGGCAAAAGCGGACATTAAAGGTGCGATCGCTTTCGCATCTTCCGGGGTGGCGAGGCGATGGGTGTATGACATAGGTTGAAATTGGGTAAAAGTTGCACTATTCATGAGTTTTATCCTTGCTAAGGCTAAAGCATTTGGGCAAAAAGTCTAGATTTAAGCCACATACTCATGTGAGCTTGTTAATTAATCTATATCACTTAAGTTTGAAAGTCAAGTGATATAGATTTAAACTCACTAAAGATACAAAATGTGAAGTGCGATCGCATTCTTTGCAAAATTACCTTAACTAACAGCTGGTTGACGACGGCGTATGAGTTTGAACAATCCACCAACCAACAATAATCCCAACCATGTTGAAGGTTCGGGAACTGATTGGACAACTTCCTCCGAATCATCCCAGTTAATACTGAGTTGATAAGGTTGTGTGGCATCCCAATCATCAAACTCGTAAATTTGGTCTGCAATGGGGAAGAAATCTGAGTTATACTGCCGATTTACGGGTATTTGACCTGTCCAAGGATTGGGCGAATAACTTGTCCAGTTCCGACCAAGCACAGAACTAATCCAACTCGTAAATGATGAAACACGAGTTGTTCCCATTACAGTTCCGTAGCGAGGATTACCGCTTCCAGTTGTCGGATCGACACCAAAAGAGTTAACGCCTGCAAGCAGATTATTGATAAACATCCCACCACCACTATCGCCATGAGCAATGCTGTATTCTAAATTGAGAGGGACGCTTAAAGGCTGGTAGGGATTGGCTGTATAGGGTGAGTCAAAATCTGAGACGAGAATACGATCGCTCAATTGTTGATATCCTTGTGGAGTAGGTACAACTGCTCGACTGCCAAGACCAATGATGTTTTGTCCAGCACGTTTAGTACCAGTGTTATAAATTTCTCCTGTTAAACCAGTACCTGTTGCACCAAACCCCACATAAGTACCAACTTGCATATCTTCATTGAAGCCTGTAAATAGTTTGGCTGGAGTAACATTTTGGACTGGTGAACGTAATTTTAGCAGACCAATGTCAAAGCCAGTAAAAACATTGCCGCCCGTATTCACCCAAGTCCGATGTCCGATCGCATTAGTGACTGTGTATCTACCATTACCAACTGTAAAATTAACCGATCTTCCTTGGAGGTCAAGTCCTTGCATATCATTAATGCAATGAGCAGCTGTTAGCACCCACATCGAGTTAATTAAAGTTCCCGAACAAAACCCTTGAGAACCCATACCAATTTGACCGACGCTGGGAAAAAGACTGGCTAAGTTTTGATATTGCCAATCGGAGCGATCGTGGCGAATTAGACCAGCTTGCGCGATCGCATTTGTACCAGCTGTTAAGGCAACAGCTGTTAGGGTTGATACAAACAATGATTGAAGTTTCATAGGTTCCTCAATAAGTTATCAATTTTTGTTGGCTAACAAAAGCTAACCAATGGCAGAGGTCTGAGTGAGAAAGCGATCGTCCTGTTAACCTTTGTTTTGGGTAGTAGTATCACTTTCCTCACTTAAACCATAGCTCTTTTGTGAGACAAACAAAAACGATAAAAATCCTGAAAATAATTGTTATGTATAGATGAAGTAAGCAAAAAATTTAGGTAATATCACTGGCAAGCGAGTCAGATGGCGATCGCACTTCCCCTTCAGAAACCCGGTTTTTCCAAAAAACCGGGTTTCTTAGTTAACTCAAAAGGTTTGACGAGAAGCTGAAACGGGTGTTTATTTCATCGATCGCGTAGCGATGCGTAGCATTATCGCCTGCAATTCAAAAATAGTTAATTGTGGCGGATAGATGAAGTAAAACTTTTCGTGGGTGTGGATGTAGTCTAACTGAAAAATACAGAGGCGATCGCTTTTTTAACCTATGCTTACAGGTGTTCCTAACTTGTATATTGGCTGTAATTTTTCATCATAAAAACCATCGTCTGGTGCATAAATAATGCCAGACAAAGTTTTAGCTAAATGAGCTTCCAGACAATCTAGCATTCCCCAGGCGGCATCTGTTAAACTTTGTGGAACGATTTCGATCGCAATTACTTGTTGGCTTGCAGCGATTTTCCGCGCAAGGTTTTGCTGCAACTCTGACTGCCCATACCTACTAATAATTTCTATGATTTCATCGATTTCTTGCTGGAGAACTTTGTCATTAACGTTGCGTTGTATGCTTACAGGACGCTTGCCTGTTTGGTAGTCCACGTTGATAAATTTCCAATCTGTTTCATTTGCACCTTCTGCTCTCAGTTGTACTTCAATGGGAGGAGGTTCGTCAAAATAATAGCCATCTCGAATGAAATCAGCAATTTCACTGTGAGATACTGTTTGGTTGGACTGACAAAATACACGCAGAAAATAACTCATGGCTAATCTCCTAAAATTTTGGTTTCTACATTGTCGCCTTGTCTATAGGTAATTCGTCTATTTATATCCATTTTGTCTACAAAAGTGACTGTATCATTTGCTTCTAAGGCCGAAATTTCGTCGGTAATTTTTTCCCTTTCTCGTGCTTCTGGCATTCCATTTTGAAGCATTTCTCCTACCTCAATATATTCGGTACTACCATCGAAATTGTATCTAACCATATCGGGATATCTGCTGCCTAATTTCACGTTTTCGACGTTCTGGAATCCTTCGTTTGCTAATGCTTGACGTGCTGCTACTTGCTCTGAACCCCCTGGTCTTCCAGGACGGCCTCCAAGTGCTGCGGGGTCAAAATACCTTTCTTTCCAAGTGTCGAAGGATAGGATTTCTTCTAGCTGTTTTCCAGCTTGATATTGGTCGTATTTGTAGCGTTGATATCGCCACTGGGCAGCACCCGGATCGCTAAAGTTGGGCTTGTCTCCTTTTGGCGGTGGCGGGGGCCAACCTGATTCGGACATTGATTTGTTTTTCTTTGGGTTATTAACCCTTTAGCTTATCATAGCAAAGCGATCGCACTTCCCCTTCAGAAACCCGGTTAAGGCGAGGGGCGAAAGCAATTGGGTTACAATGGTGTAGAATTAGGAAGCTCTGTTATGAACTATCGCTCCCTGACAAGGGGAAAATATAATTATCGAAAACAGAGTAAAAATGACCAAAGATCCTGATGGGAAAAACCCTACCCAAGAAAATATTCATTCTGCGACTAGCCCCAAAAAATGTTTTGAAATGGCACAAAAGTATGGATGGAAACTCAAAGATATTCCGTAGAAATAGAGACAGTATCCTAAAAGTAGATTGCGTTTTTTATGGAAAGCAAACCAGTTTTGGGGACGAACGATATGAGACAGACTTGGATTATCTACAAGAGTAACGATCCAGATGCTTTTGGATGGGAAGAACGCCAGCTTTTACCATCGGGAAGTTTGACGAGTATTCTTTCTGAGGAATGGCATTATTCCACAAGTTCTGAAATTCCCAAAGTAGGCGATCGCGTTAGGGAGTATGCTAATGTCAACGATGCTGATAATGGAGTAACTCACGGACGCGATGGCGAATGGAAGGTAGTGCGGGTTTGCCAGTTTGCTAGCTTTGATACTGACGAGCGAATTGTGGTCTGTTACTGCCAGTATGAACCAATTGATGCCCAATGGGAAGAATTGCGGCGAGGTGCTTCTGTCAATGAAATACTCCAAGCTTCACACCAGACAGTATAAGGCAGGCGCGATCGCACTCCCCCTTCAGAAACCCGGTTTTTCCAAAAAACCGGGTTTCTTAGTTAACTCAAAAAGTTTGCCCGGAAGCCGAAACTTGGTATATCTCATCGATCGCCTGCAATTCAAAAATAGTTAATTGTGGTGGATAGAGGAAGTAAAACTTTTCGTGTTTGTGGATGTAATCTAACTGAAAAATACAGACGGGTTCTGTTTGGTGAAATGCTTTGAGTTGAAATCTCCTCACATCCAAGCCATCTTCTCGCACAAATTCTTCCGATTGGGAAAAGTCGCCAGGGAAGACGGTATCAAAGTAAATTCCTAACTTGCCAATTTCGATGAGGAAATATTTGCCGGATAATTGACTGGCATACCAATGAGTAGGGTTAGGAATAACACCAAAGTATTGGCTGCTGTACCACCAATTTATCTGTTCAGATAGTTGTTTGGTGATGGCAAAGGTTTCGGTTTGTTGAAATTCTTGCCAACCGCGATCGAGGCTTGTTTGTAAAAGGGAGTGGGAGTTTTTGATTTGTTGAAGAAGGTTTTTGGAAGACATGATTACCTCTGAGTTTTTGATAAGGTTTGGGGTGGGGAAGGTTAGGGGGTGGAGGAAGTGCGATCATCGCACAACTTAAGTTATTTGCTGTTTGCGTTTTAATAGGAAAGCAAAACCAACAGTACCAAGTGCTAATAAACTGAAAATAGAAGTAGGTTCAGGAACGGATTTAGATGCGCTTTCCGGTGATTGCAATACTTCTACTTTATAACTGAAGCTGTGAACGGGTAGACTTTGTATATCATTGGCAGTTAGGTAGAGAGGAAAAGCCATTGCATCAAACAAATTAATGGCAGGATTAATGTTAGTAATAGTAAATTCTTGGATACCTCCATTAGCCAAAGAACTAAAATCAAAATAGGAGCTATTAATTTTGCTCTTATAAGTTACCTGACTAATGGGATTATTTTCGACAGATACCGTAAAGGGAGGGTTAAAATCAGGTTCAGTGGAAAAATTGTAATAAAGTCCGGTAAATGAAGCATTTGAAGTAACCGTATAGCGCAAAGCATAAGTTTTGGGGAAGTTGTACTGGGAACTTTTTGCTGTGTCCTGAAAGTTCCATAAAATTGGGTTAGCGGGGGATAGAGAGGAATTATTTTGCATTTGGTAGAGCCATTGGTTTTCCTCTGGATTGATATCCCACAAATAATGTCTAGCTAGTTGTCCGTTGTAATTATTATAAGTGTGGTAAACCCAGCGTTGTAAACCGTTTTGGATGGTGACAACCCATCCAAAATAAACAGGCATTGTGCAGGGGCCATGAAGTGTCCCTAAATCCATGCAACCATCATACCAAATATAACGCTGCGCTCCTACAATTTGTAGGTTGGAAATTGGTAAGGTTGAGGATATAGAAATTTGTTGCAACACTCCTTCAACAAATGGTTCAGGTAAGTCTGAAGGTTTGGTTACAGGTAGTGTATAGCTCTTAGGAACCGCTTGAGCTATGGAACTTACTCCCAAAGTGGTAGCGATGCTGATTACTGCTATTGCAGATTGACAAATTAGTCGTTTAAGCGAAATGGTAACAGTCATATTGCAACTCATAAAAGTTATAATTTTGAAAGACTAAACTATTGCTTGGCGATCGCAACAGCGATCAACCTAGAAATGGCTTGTTTCATAGATGTGAAAACCTTTGAAGTTGTGAAATGGTTTGAAGAGTTGATAGATGCTGTGCAGGGCAAATTTTTGAAGGGCGATCGCTTTATTCCTGGAAAGTCATCACTAATATTTAACAATAAATCTATCTACCTGAGAGAGGATTAATTAGATTTCCCTGCTTATCAAAGTAGAATCCTGTGTATTGAGGAGTTACTCGACCATAGGGATAATCTCTCATTTCTTGCCCTTTATCTGCTAATCCATTAAAAAGAATTTTCATACCAGGAAATGTTGAATCTCTAGCTAAGTTTCTGTTAGCGGCGATGATTCTTGGATGGCTAAGATCGTACCAAGGAACACCACTCTGGGCAATTTCTCTGTCGTGTCTTGCACAAGCTTCGTTTTGTGCGCGTACTTTAAGATCGGTGGGATAGCTATTCTTACGATCGGCTGGACAAACTTTGGTTGCATCTCTATTAATCCCGCAATACCAAGCTCCTCCACTTACCTTAAGCGCCATATTATCTATGGCATCAGCAAATGGATCGAGTCCTAATGGATCTCTTAAAGCAATGGGATCGTTAATGACATATCCGTATAAATTTCCTTCTCCACTAGCAAAACCAATCGGATCTTTCGCCGTCCACTTCCCCGCTACAGCATCATAATCCCTAAACCCAAACCGCACTAACTCGGTATCCACATCTATCAACCCCCCGGCAAAACTAATATGCAGTTCAAACTCTGGATTACTATCAGCAATAACTTGACCAAAGCTGTCGTATTCCAGAACTTTGACGAGTTCACCATTGGCATTGCAGACGACTCGCGGCGTGCCGAGTTGGTCGGTGGTGATGTAATACCAGTTGTTATCCCGTTCTAGGGCAAAAAGTAAGCCAAAATCATCATAGTGATAGCGGCTTAAACTGCCTGATGGAGAACGCACTGCGGTGAGTTGAAAGGGATGGTTGGGATTGCCGTAGAGGTATTGGGTTGTGCCATTTTCATCGGTACGAGCAACCCGACGGTTCATGCTGTCGTAGGTGTAGGTGATTTTTTTACCTAACGATTGTTTACTGGTACAATTCGAGTATTTTTTATAAGTAAAATCTCTACTTTTTGAGTTGGTAAACGACATCAAAAATTCTTCTTGGAGCCGGGAAATTGAACCGTAGATCATTTTCACATATCCTCTAATAAAGTTATCGATCAAAGGAATAAAGTAGTCTGCTACTAACTATTGAAAATTATTTTATGCAGACCTACTTACAGTTGTTTGTAATAGTAGTTGTTTGGAGATCGCTTACACTACCTCCCATGCCTGGGCCGGCAGTTA
>JBAVZX010000621.1:0-2722 GCA_049589015.1 Phormidium sp.
GATCTCTTCTCTCGCGTCGAGACTTGTAAATTGTAACCTATAAGGCTTTCCGAAAATTTTTAACAATTGCAACAGAGGGAAATTCCTCGAAGCTATGAGGATTCTGACTTGAGGAAGATATTTACAATGACGAAACCTAATTCTAAAAAAATGTGATTGTTATAAACTTGTCAAAGTCAATATAAACTAGGTAACTCGATGACAAGGGAGCAAAGATGGTCGCATCTAAGCCAATTAGAGAGAAAATTTTATAGAAATGCGATCGAAAGATACGAAAATATTTTACAAGTCACTGAAGATGTTCCCACAATTGCGATTCGCTACAATTTGAGTATTGAAGAAGTGGAACGAGCAAAGAATTACGTCATTGGCAGCGGCTACAAATATAATTTAGTTCCTGATGTTGATATAGCAGAAGCTTGGGAGAGGTTATCATTAGGAGAGGGAAATGATATTGATGAAATTCTCTTGAGGCATGAAGTTTTAGAATCCGAACTTGTAGTAAATCAAGGTATGGAACAACCAGCAGCGCATCAGATAGCAAATCAACAATACCCTTGGGGAGAAAGACTAAGTGAAAGTAGGAGAAAATATGATTGACTCAGAGCATAAGTTTTTGCAAGCATTGGATAAGTGTATAGCCTTAGCAGATCTGAAAGCTAAAGCTTCTAGTTTGCCTTATGAAGCGATCGATCTTTTTTGTGCAATTTCCCAAGAACCATCAGTAATTATCAACTTAATTTCTCATCATTCAGCCAAAGTTAAAATAGCATTGAACGCCGTTCGAGACTATGCCGCAAATGCCGATAACTGGAAAATAAATGGTTATCCTTTTGGTGTTAAAGATCACTGTAGTATTTTAGGCTTTTTTCTCCAACTTAATCGCCCAGCAAATGAGTTTGAATTCTTTAGTGGTAATTTCCAGACTCCTGAAGATGTTTCCCAGCTTTTGATAGAGTGGAAAGGAATAAACCTTCTTGCTTCTCAATCAGCTTGAGCTAGATTAAGCAGGATGCGTCAGATACAATCAAATTATCCTAATACTTCATTAACTGATGCGCTACTGGATACAGGTTTCACAGGTTGGGTAGCAATAAATAGCCAAGATTTAGATTTTGGTTGGCTGCTTGTGAAAGCAAAAGAACGCATGAAAACTGCACAAGGGGAAGCAGATTTTAAAATCTATGCAGGAGTAGTGCAAATTGATGGACAAGAGTTTACTATTCCTAATTTTTATTATTACTAAAGCAACACTGTATCATCTAATACCTTTTTTTTCAGAGGATTATAGTTTCATAATCATCATAGCAATTTGTTAAATTGCCCAAACTCACGCAACTTCATCAATAATCATGTCAGAACAAACCCCTGAACAACGCCAACAACAGTACCTAAACGTCATCGATCAGCTATTAAAATGCCCCAACGGTCAAGAACCGGAATTATTAGATGCAAATCTAGAGTTAATTGATGAAAATTTCATCAACACAATGGTACAAGTGGCAGCAGGATTCGCCCATAATAATAATCACGATGCCGCTAAATTTTTAATTCATGTCGCCCGTGAATTGGCGAAACAATTGGGTTTATATCCCGAACAACCAACAACTACTGTTCCTAGTGAAGCTTAATTAGGGGAAGCTATGACTGGGGAAGAAGCAGCAGAAATTGCTCTGGAATTTCTCATGACAGATTGGGAAATTCCAGCAGAAGATTGGGAGTGGTTTACTGTTTTGGGATCTCGCTATATTAAAAACAGTTGGTTTGTGGTAGAACTTGGCATTGAAGGATTACCTGATAAATGGGTTCTTCAGGTTTACGAACATGGAGAATGCGACCCAAATTATACTTTTAATTCTCCAATGAAACCAGGATCGGAAACTACTGAACTGGATGAATTTCCCGAATCAGTAGCAGAGATGATCGCCAAAGAACGCAATGGCGGAATTTTAACTGGGGGAAATTAAGTATAAGTGGCAGGCAATGGCAGGCAAGATGCCTGCCCTACAAAATATAATTTTCTTGTAGGGTAGGCATCGATCCTGCTAAATTATCGATCGCCAAATAATTTTCTTGTAGGGTAGGCATCCTGCCTGCCAAATCATTGATTCCCCCCAAAAGCTTGCGATGAACATTTTCTAAGTGGTACGTTCTTATAGCTAACTGGAAAAAGGAGTTACAACGACTCAAATTCATCATGAAGCGATCGCTCATCACAATTCCACTCACATTAATCCTGCTAGAATCAACCATACCCTTGGCTCTAGCCGCACCACCGAGACAACCAGACAAAACCGAAGAATGCGAAATCTTGGTTGTTGGCGGAGGACTTTCTGGTTCTGCTGCGGCTTACGAAGCCTTACTCGCTGGGAGAACCGTTTGTTTGACGGAAATTACCGACTGGGTAGGCGGACAAATTTCTTCTCAAGGAACCTCTGCACTCGACGAAAAAGCCACCCAACGACGACTACTGTTTTATCCTCGCGGTTATTTAGAACTTCGCAAACGAATTGAAGAACATTATGGTAGACTCAACCCCGGAAAATGTTGGGTGAGTGAATCTTGTTTTTTCCCTTATGACGGGCACAAAATACTGTTTGATATCTTAAAAGATGCTGCCAAAAAAGGTAAAGGTAATCTCAAATGGTTTCCTGCAACTGTCATTAAAGAACTTGATATTAGTTCCGATGGGAAACAAATTCAAAGTGCGATCGCAATTCAA
>JBAVZX010000622.1:0-4918 GCA_049589015.1 Phormidium sp.
CCTTCTAAATTAGCAATGGTTTTTGCATATAAACCCATATTACTCGGCAATCTAATTTTATTTTCTCTAGCTATTTGTAAGACTTCATAAAATACTTGAGCAAAACTGATTTTGGACAAGCTTAAATTGTAATATTTCCGCAACACTCGTTCATAAGAAATTTCCAAATTCGCTAAGTTTTCCGGTTCGGCGGAATCAGCTAATTGTAGGGTTAATTGGGTGCAACGTTGCGCGTCCATATCAACAATTGCTAATATCATTTCGGTCAAAATACGCTGGCTGCGAGGGTCTAATCTCCCAACTAAACCACAATCTAGTAAGGCAATTCGACCATCTTTTAAATAGAAGAAATTGCCGGGGTGAGGGTCAGCGTGAAAAAAGCCATCAACATAAAGTTGTTGAATAAAAGCCCGAAATATTAGTCTGGTAATTTCTCTTTTTTTAACTTCGACATCAACGCCATTTGTTTGAGTAAAATTTGCTGTTAATAGTGATTCTCCGTTCAACCATTCTAATACTAATAATTTCCGGGTTGTTAAGTCCCAATAAACTTCGGGAATGACTAATTGCTGGGGATCAAACCAGCGACTAGTAGACATATTTTCCCGTAATAGTTTTGTGTAGCTGGCTTCTAAGATAAAGTCTAATTCATCTCTTAAGGCTTTGGTAAATTCGTCTGCTAAACCTTTGATGTCGTAGGTTTGTCCGATTTCTGTTCGATCGACCAATTCCGCCAAACCCTTAATCAAAAATATATCTTGTTCAATAATTACATCAATTCCGGGACGCTGAATTTTTAAAGCTACTTCTCTACCATCTAATAATTTAGCACGATGGGTTTGGGCGATCGATCCAGCTGCGATCGCTTGCGGATTCACAAAACCAAAAATCTCCTCTAAAGGTTGTTTGAATTCTTCTCGCAAAACAACTTCAATATCTCCCCAAGAAACAGGCGGTACTGAACTTTGCAAAGTCGATAATTCTTCAATATATGATGCTGGTAAAAGGTCAGGACGAGTACTTAATAACTGTCCTAATTTGACATAAACTGGCCCTAATTCTATGAAAATTTTCTTTAAAACCGCCGGAGTTGGCAATTGTGGTTTATCCACACTACCACCAGTCAACAACCCTCGCATATAACCCCAACCGTTGCGGAAGACAATTTCGGCAATATCTCTTTGGCGGGAAACAGTTTGAGTTAAAAACATAATTGGTAATCGGTTTAATATAAAAAAAGCTTTGGTTTATTGTAGCCAAAGCTGGAAAATTTTGCATCTATCGAGAGTTTTAGATTTTACAAAAGATGAGTAAATCTGGGATCTTCTTGGATTTTTTTCAGGACTTGCTTAATTTCCTGGGTACGTTCTTTTTTAACAATTAAAGTGACGTTGCGATCGCGCACTACCACCACATCCTCTAACCCAATAGTAACAATTACTTCCTCCTCACCTTCAGCATAAAGAATACTTCCTTCGGTATCCATTCCAACGTGAGTTGCTAATTCTACATTTGGATTATCGCCTTTTAACAAACGTTCGATCGCATTCCAATCCCCCAAATCATCCCAACCAAAAGCCGCCGGAATTACATAAGCTAAACTAGTTTTTTCCATCAAAGCATAGTCAATACTTTTCTTCGGTAACTCCGCATAAGCTGCGATACCTTTATCTTTTAAAGGAGTGAGAATTTCCTCAGCGTGAATTGCCAATTCTTTAAGCACAACTCCCGCCCGAAATACGAACATTCCGCTATTCCAGCTAAATCTACCTGTAGCCAAAAACTCTTCGGCTGTTTGGCGATCGGGTTTTTCCGTAAACCGATTTACCCGATAAACTAAGGACTTACCAAAAACACCTTCCGCCTCTCCTTGTTCAATATAACCGTAACCAGTAGAAGGCTGATTTGGTTTAATTCCTAAAGTAACGATCGCCTCTTTTTCCGTTGCCAATTTAGCAGCATCTTCTAAAGTTTGTTTATAAGCAACTTCATCTGCAATCCAATGATCGGCAGGAAAAAAACCAACTACTGTATCATTACCATAACGTTTGGCAATTTCTAAAGTTGTCCAAGCAACTGCGGGTGCCGTATCTTTTCCTTCAGGTTCTACTAATATATTTTCTTCTGGCAATTCGGGGAGTTGTTCTTTAACTCCTTGGGCCAAAATTTTAGAAGTACAAACCCACAATTTATCCCAACCACCTGCAACCGATAATAATCTTTCAGCCGTTGCTTGTAAAAGACTTTTGCCACTACCATCTAAACTTAAAAACTGTTTCGGACGTTGTTTGCGGCTGAGGGGCCAAAAGCGTTCACCTTTGCCACCTGCTAGAATTACGGGAATTAACGAGTTAGTCATTGGTCTTCTGTAAATATCAGTATTATTACCCTCTTGTCCTGATCCTACTAGGTTTCCTCCCCATCAATTTTAAATATTTGAACAAGGAACTTGAAAAATTGATGATTTATTCTGCAATAGATCCGCAACTTTGCAGCAACCCAGTTTTGTGGACAAGCATCTGAATTATCAACATTATTATGATAATCTTATATTTCTGGAAATCTTAGAACTCTAAGGTTTTGTAGTTGTCTAATAAATTATTCTCTAAATGGAAAAGGCTAATTTACGTCGATCGCTGTTGAAAATCCGCCAAATGCTACCGAAATCAGAGTGGCGGGAAAAAAGCATTCGCATTTGCACCCACTTAAAATCCTCCACCCTGTTTCAGGAAGCAAAAACCGTTTTAGCTTACTTTAGTTTCCGCCAAGAACCAGACTTAAAACCCTTGTTTAAGGACTATTCCCGACGTTGGGGATTTCCTCGCTGTGTAGATGATTCCCTTTCTTGGCATCTGTGGCAACCCGGAGATGAGTTAGAAACAAATAAGTTTGGCATTTTAGAACCTCTTGCCAATGCTCCCAATTTAGATCCGAGTCAAGTAGATTTAATCTTAGTTCCTTCCGTCGCTTGTGATGTGCGAGGATATAGATTAGGCTACGGCGCAGGATTTTACGATCGTTTATTAACTTTACCTGAATGGTCAAACAAAACTACCATTGGCATTGTGTTTGAATTTACTTATTTGGTAGAGATACCGATCGACGAATGGGATCAATCTTTAACAGGAGTTTGTACGGAAACTGGGCTAAAAATTGTCAATAAGTATCCGGGAGAAAAGCCAAATAATGTTTGATAAACAGCAGATTTTTAAATCTAAAATTCCTCAATTACCTGGGGTCAAATATGTTCTGATTTATGGCTTGTTGGGTGCGATCGCCATAATCATGCTCTTTCCCTTATTCTGGTTAATTAGCACCGCCTTAAAATCCCCAACCGAAAACATTTTTCAATTTCCCCCGCAATTTTTCCCCACCCAACCAACCTTCGATAACTTCATCCAAGTTTGGCAAACTAATCCCTTTGCCCAATACTTATTTAACAGCACCTTAGTAGCTGCATTAACAGTTATTTTAAACTTGTTATTTTGTGCTTTAGCAGCTTATCCCCTCGCCAGATTGGAATTTAAAGGCAGAAATATCATTTTTGCCATCATCGTTTCTACCATCATGATTCCCTTTCAAATTGTGATGATTCCCTTATATATTTTAACCGTACAATTAGGTTTAAAAAACAGCTATTTAGGAATTATTTTCCCCAGTTTAGCCTCAGCGTTTGGCATTTTCTTATTACGCCAAGCCTTTCAAGGAGTACCCAAAGAATTGGAAGAAGCTGCCAGAATGGATGGTTGTTCCGAATTAGGAATTTGGTGGTTTGTTATGTTACCAGCAATTCGTCCAGCATTAGTAACTTTAGCAATTTTTGTCTTCATTGGTTCTTGGAGTGATTTCCTCTGGCCCTTAATAGTAATTGACCAACCAGAGTACTATACTTTGCCTTTAGGAGTAGCCAGATTAGCCGGAACATTTTCCTTAGATTGGCGGTTAATTGCGGCTGGTTCCGTAATTTCGATCGCCCCAATTTTGCTATTATTTATTATCCTGCAAAAATACATTGTCCCCAGTGATTTAGGCAGTGGTGTCAAAGGTTAAATTTGCAGAACGGAGTTATCCATTATTCAATGCTGCTTTTGGATAAGCAATGCGTTTATGATGAAACTGTTGCCAAACTTGGACAAAAATTTCGGCAATTTGGGACATTTCTGGGCGAGTTAAACCGGAATCAACTAATTGATTATCTTGCCAACGGGCCTTAAGAATTTTGTTAACCATTGCTAAAGCTTCTTCGTAAGTGGCATCTTTTAAACTTCTTAAATCAGCTTCGCAAGAATCTGCTAACATGACAACTCCGGTTTCCCGTGATTGGGGAATTGGCCCTGCATAACGGAAAAAAGATTCATCAACAGGTGCTTTTGCTTCTTGCTTTGCCTGATAATAGAAATAAGCAATTTGCATTGTTCCTTGATGTTCAGGAATGAATGCTTGAATTGCTTTTGGTAAGCGATAGCGACGCGCCATAACTAACCCTTCGGTGACGTGCTTTTTAATAATTGCGGCACTAAAATAAGGGTCATTAATTTGGTCATGTTTATTTGGCCCTCCCATTTGATTTTCAATAAATCCTTGGGGATCATGCAATTTACCGATATCGTGATAGAGAGTTCCGGTGCGGACTAATTCCACATTGCAATCCAAAGCTTTAGCTGCTGCTTCTGCTAAAGTTGCCACAAATAAAGTATGTTGAAATGTTCCCGGTGCTTCTTCTGCCAAAAGTTTTAGAAGTGGACGGTTTGGGTTAGCTAATTCTGCCAAACGGACAGGAGTAACTAAATCAAATAATTGTTCTAAATAAGGGCTAATTCCCAGTGCTACCACACTCCAAGCTACACCTGTGAGACTGTAAATAGCTGCTTCTTGGAGTACCGCTAACCATATCGAACCAGAGGCGACGCTCAGAAGT
>JBAVZX010000623.1:0-2372 GCA_049589015.1 Phormidium sp.
GCCCATGCCTACCCCAAATTAAAACAAAACTACCCTCATTTGTATGGTCATTATGGCACCGCTTGGCAAAATCAAACTAAGGAATTCCCCGCATTTCCTGGGCCAATTGTGATGACAACTAACTGTCTCATGCCACCTCATGATAACTACAAAGATCGAGTTTATACCCTTGGCCCAGTAGGTTGGCCCGGATTAATTCACCTCACCGACAACAACTTCAATTTAGTAATTGAAAAAGCTTTAGAAATGCCCGGATTTACGGAAGATGTTGCTGCTAAAGAAGTCATGACAGGGTTTGCCCGTAACGCGGTTTTAGGTGTAGCTAATGATGTAATTGAAGCAGTGAAACAAGGGAAAATTCGCCACTTTTTCCTAGTCGGTGGTTGTGATGGTGCAAAATCAGGAAGAAACTACTACAGCGAATTAGTAGAAAAAGTGCCAAGTGATTGTGTAGTATTGACTTTGGCTTGTGGTAAGTTCCGTTTCTTCGACAAAGATTTGGGAAATATTGGCGGTTTACCTCGGTTAATGGATGTGGGTCAATGTAATGATGCTTACTCGGCAATTCAAATTGCTTTAGCGTTAGCAAATGCCTTTGATGTGGAAGTGAATCAGTTACCTTTGTCGATGATTCTTTCTTGGTACGAACAAAAGGCTGTAGCGATTTTACTCACTCTGCTTTATCTGGGAATTAAAGATATTCGCTTAGGGCCAACTTTGCCAGCGTTTATCTCGCCAAATGTCTTCAAGTTACTCTCAGAAAAATACAACTTGCAACCGATTACTACCCCCGATGAAGATTTGGCAGCTTGTTTAAGTTAATCTCTCATCTTATCTTGAAGTGTAGGCTGGGCAAATATTAAACCCAACCTACATTTTATTTATTTACCTGATGTTTCATTATCTTCTCCAACTACAGAGGTAGTATCCACAAAAGGTGCAACATTACGGTTTCCTGGGTCTAACAACCATTGATATTCTTTAATTGTTTCTGGACGAGCTTTTTGCCGACAATTATTCCACTGTTGCGCTGCATTTTCTTTTTGATTCTTCATCTCTAAAATTTCTGCTAAAATACAATATGCCATGCCACTACCTACATCATTTGAGCCTAGTCTTTCCTCTAATTCAATAGATTTATTGAGTTCGGGAATGGCAAGATCGTATTGTTTTTGGTCAAATAATGCCCAGCCGAGATTTCTGTGTAGTTGAGATTTTACCACATCATCATTTTTGGCACGCCTGATACCCATACGGAACAAAGATTCTGCTTTGCTTGGATCTTTTGTCTGACGAAACACACGACCTAAGTTATTAAAAGCCTTAACGATTCCACTTTCAAATGCCTCTCTATACTGTTTTTCTGCTTCCTTAAATTCCCCTAAAGATTCGTAAACTTCTCCCAAGCCAATGTTGATATTCTTATTTTCTGGATCGAGATTGAGCGCCTGTTTATAGCTGTCTTCCGCTTTTCTCAACAAACCTCGCTTATAATGATGATTTCCATTCTCATAATAGAGATTGGCAATTTTCGGCAAATTAACTTGAATCAGAATTGCAGTTATTAATAATAAACCGGATAATCCAAAAGTAACTTCGCTGTAGAAATGCTCAGGAATTTTCAGTTTTTTCAGGCTATTTCGGATAAATTCTTGACCTACACCACCCTGTAAACTAGAGAGTGCGATCGCCATTAATCCACCAGGGCCAATTATGCCAAAGGATTCTAGTACAGTGAATCCGCCTACGGCAAATCGCGGTATTATGCTGGTCATATAGGCAACAAATGCTGTCAAAAATACAATACTAAATCCATTAAATATGCCATCATAACGATCCCAACGATCCACTTTTTTAGGGGGTTCAAAAAACCACCACCAAGCTGTTTCAGGTGGATTAAAGCTAGTACGCCATTCTTCTAGTTTGCCGACAGAGGCGATCGCTTCCCTTTGTTTTTTCAATCTTTCATCTAATCCCAAAAGTTTGCCTAAGCTGGGAACAAAAGGCTGATTTTTCCTATCCAAAGCTACAGCAACACCGTCACGAGCTAAGAGGATATTTAATACCTGTTGTACTGAAGGTTCAGGTGTGACTTGCTCAAACTCATTTAGCGCTGTTTCATAGTTTTCGATCGCACGTTCCGATTCTGAAGAAATACTTCTATCTAAACTGGTCATTGTTTACACACTTGCTTGCTACTGTAATTTATCCGGGTGGTAAAGTTTAATAATCATCAAGACTTTACGAATTATGTATTATGATTCGTAATGTTTGATTTACTACAATACCCATTCCAATCAATCAGAATCACTTCTTAATCAATTTTTTAACAAAATTTAATAAAAATGAGTTTGACCACTATTAATCTCTAT
>JBAVZX010000624.1:0-2387 GCA_049589015.1 Phormidium sp.
GTCTCTACCGCTGCCTTAACAAAGCTTTATCAATTCGGGGTTTTCTCGGCTTTCGCTGGGGGCAGATAGCGATAAAATATGACAGTCGTACTGTGTAGCTGACTGTGATTGAGCGTTATACGTTGCCTGAGATGGGCAACTTGTGGACAGAAAATTATAAATTAAAGACGTGGCTTCAGGTTGAAATTGCAGTTTGCGAGGCGCAAGCTGAACTGGGATATATCCCCACTGAGGCGGTAGAGGAAATTAAGGCGAAGGCAAACTTTGACCCTAAGCGGGTGTTAGAAATTGAAACTGAAGTCCGCCATGATATGATTGCCTTCCTGACGAATGTTAACGAATATGTGGGAGATGCCGGACGTTACATTCACTTGGGTTTAACTAGTTCCGATGTGCTCGATACGGCTTTGGCACTGCAACTGGTGGCTAGTAACAATGTGCTTTTAGAACGTTTGGAAGATTTAATTCAAGCGATTCGTTACCAAGCACAGCAACATCGTAACACGGTAATGATTGGTCGATCGCACGGAATTCATGCCGAACCGATTACTTTTGGGTTTAAACTGGCAGGATGGTTGGCAGAAGTTTTGCGCCATCGTGACAGATTGGTGAATGTGCGTCAGCGTGTTGCGGTGGGGAAAATTTCCGGGGCGGTGGGAACTTACGCTAATATTGAACCGAGAGTAGAAGCGATCGCCTGTCAAAAACTAGGTTTAGAACCAGATACCGCATCAACTCAGGTAATTTCTAGAGATATTCACGCCGAATTTGTCCAAGCTTTAGCATTACTTGGCGCATCAATTGAACGCTTCGCTGTGGAAATTCGCAACTTGCAAAAAACCGATGTTCTAGAAGTAGAAGAATACTTCGCTAAAGGACAAAAAGGTTCTTCCGCAATGCCGCACAAACGTAACCCAATTCGTTCCGAAAGATTAACCGGAATGGCGCGAATTTTGCGGGGTAATGCGGTTGCTGCTTTGGAAAATGTGGCGCTTTGGCATGAACGGGATATTTCCCACAGTTCGGTAGAAAGAATGATTTTGCCAGATAGCTGCACTCTGACTCATTTCATGTTAGTAGAAACTACTGATTTGGTGAAACACCTGTTAGTTTATCCCGAAAACATGGCGCGAAACATGAATGTTTACGGCGGTGTTGTTTTCAGCCAAAGAGTGATGTTAACTTTGGTGGAAAAAGGGATGAAGCGGGAGGAGGCTTATGCGATCGTCCAATCTTGTGCTCACCAAGCTTGGAATAAACCAGAAGGTAATTTCCGAGAGTTAATTAGCAGCGATCCTCGTGTTACTGAAAGGTTATCGAAAGAGCAAATTGAGGAGTGTTTTGATCCACAAAAACATTTAAAGTATTTGGATCAAATTTATCAACGGTTGAGTATTTAGTTGTAATTTGGGGGGAAGGAAGTGATTATTTCTTTCCCCTTGAAAGTATCAGGTTGAGAAAGTACCTAATTTAGAGTGGACAGCATGAATACTCCTGATTTTATAAATGAATTTTATTTTAATTATCGTCACATGATTGACGAAAATTTAAATGATGTGGACACTCACAAGGAAAGAATTCTTTACATATTATATTTTCTTGACAAATATGAAAATCTCAAAGCAAAAGGGGTTAAGGAACTCAAAAAGAACTCTCCTGAATATTTTAAGAATGTGATAGGTAAATATATTGCAAGTACAAGTAGAAAGCAAGTTCATAAATTATCTCTTAATACAACGATAGAAATAGGGGAAACAATACCCGATCAAATAGTTAAGTTAATATTACTTGAACACGAAAATAATAATAATCAAGAATCAGTTGGTCAAGATAATGAAGAAATAGTTGACAAATATATTTATGGGCACAGAATAGCGATGTCAGCAGAGAATCTTTTAGGTCGCCTTTTAGAGGCATATATTGCTGACAAAATAGAACCTTATGGATGGATATGGTGTTCTGGAGAGATCGTATTTGCAACTGATTTTATAAAATGTAGCGGCGAAGGTAAATGGATTTGTTTACAGGTAAAAAATGCTGATAATTCAGAAAATAGCTCTAGTTCACAAATTAGAAAAGAATTTAAAAGAAGGGGATATCAAGATGTTACAATTGAGGCTTGGTTTAGATCGGTTGCTCAATGGAAGCTTGATTCTTTAAAAAAAAGAATCTCTCAAAATATTGGTATCAAAAGCGTAAAACCTGAAATCTTAAAAGAGAAAATAATTGAGTATAAGTTGAATAGTAATGATTTTACCGAATTTGAAACTTGGCTTAATGTAGCAAAACTGTTTGATATACCGATTGGGAAACCACATCTGGATTCTAGTCTTAAAAAGATACAACAAGAAATTTACAGCCATTTAAATATCAAAAATCTAAATAAT
>JBAVZX010000625.1:0-10064 GCA_049589015.1 Phormidium sp.
CTCCTGCCCAAAATGCGAGAGTTTTGGCGCTCGATTGTTCTGCATCAATATATTCAGTGATAATCGCATAACGAACTTCTAAAACTTGAGCGATATATTGAACACAACTTTGGAAGAATTCTGCGCCTGTTTTTGCTGCTGTTCCTTCGACGATTAAGCGGAGAGCTTGTTCTTGACGTTTGCGATCGCTAATATCAAAGTTAACCCCAATCATTTTTTGCGGATTACCTTCTGCGTCGCGCAAAACTAAACCGAATGCTTTAATAAAATGAATACTACCATCAGGATGAATCACCCGAAATTCGGGATCGAATTCTGCTTTTCCTAATACTGTTTGCTGGATTAATGTTTCAGAGGCATCTCGATCGTCAGGATGTAGTCCGGTTGCCCAAATGTCGTAAACTAATCTAGTATCAGAGTCTTTAGTTACCCCATATAACTCGTACATTCTGTCATCCCAAAGCAGCGTATTTTGTACGATATTCCATTCCCAACAACCAATTGCTCCCGACTTGAGTGCTAAGGATAAACGCTCAGATATTTCGTTTAGTTTAGCTTCGGTAAGTTTATGTTCAGTAATATCTCGTGCAGCCGCATAAATTACATTTCCACAGGGCGTAGAACGCCATTCAATATATCGATAAGTACCATCTTTGGCACGATAGCGGTTAGTGAATTGAGTAATTGATTTTTGCTCGCTCAAATCAGACATTACTGCTAAGGTGACAGGGATATCATCAGGATGAACCAAATCAAGAAACAGTTGACCTTCTAGTTCGGAAATACTATAGCCGAGAGTTGTTTCCCAAGCACGATTTAGGCGGCGAAAACGACCGCTAAAATCTGCAATACAGAGGAGATCGAGAGCAAGGCTAAAAAATTGTTCCAGTTCTAATTCTGTGACTTTGCGATCGCTAATATCGCTATGGGTACCAATAAACCGCAAAGGTTCACCATATTGATTCCATTCCACTACCCAACCACGAGCTAAAATCCATTTATAGGAACCATCTTTACAACGTAGGCGATGTTCATGGTGATAAGCCGGAGTTTTGCCGTTTAGATGTTTGGCAACTTCTTCATAGCATTTAAATTTATCATCAGGATGGCATCGACTATCCCATTCTTCTAAGGCATTAATAATTTCATCTTCTGCGTAGCCCAGCATTGCTTTCCACTGTCGGGAAAAGATAATTTCATTTGTTTGGAGGTTCCAATCCCAAGTGCCATCTCCAGCACTTTCGATCGCCAACTGCCAGCGGCTATTGCTTGCCTGTAAAGCAATTTCTGCTTTGGCAATTTCCTGTAGTTGAGCTTGCGATTGTGCGAGTTTCTCTTTAAGCTCTTTCAGTTCTCGAATTTGGACTTCTGCCTCTTTGCTTTTGGTAATATCTCGCATTACTGATAGATGCTGATGGGGAAAAAAGTTGGCAGTTGCCGCATATTCCACTACGCGGATCTCCCCATCACTCCGTACTAAGCGCATCTCACCCCGTACTTTTTCTAGTTGGGTAAATTCTTGCCACAGCTGAAGAAAATTAAATTCCGGTGCGACAAAATCAGCAATGCAGTGTTTTAATAGTTCTTTCTTGTCTAGACCAAATAATTCGCAAGCGGCGCAGTTAACATCTAGGTAATGTCCTCGATCGTCGGCGAGTACGATCGCATCTAGTACGGTTTCAAATAGTATCCGTAATTGCCGATCTCTGGGTGATATTACAGTGCGATCGTCTTGATCGATCGACGAATTGCTAGTTTGGCTGGTAGAGCAAGTTGGAAGCATATCATAGCCAACTGAACTTTATAATATATTTTACCCTTTCTTAACTACAGCAACAAATTAAATGAAAGTTGGTCAGGGAGTTTTGTCAGCAAATTTCCCTTACTTTCCGGCAGGCTTCAATAGGGTAGTTGATTAATTACTTTGTCAACTATTCCATATACTTTAGCTTCCTGCGCTGACATGAAAAAATCTCGATCGGTATCAACCTCGATTTTTTTTATTGGTTGACCTGTTAGTTGAGCTAGTAAGCTGTTAAGTAGAGTTCTTGAATGCAAGATTTCTTTAGCTGCGATCGCAATTTCACTTGCTTGTCCTCCAGCACCGCCTGTAGGTTGATGAATCATAATTCGTGAGTTAGGCATAGCAAAGCGCTTTCCTTTAGTTCCACTGGCTAACAACATAGCTGCCATTGAACTAGATTCTCCCAAACTAACTGTCACCACATCAGATTTAAGCGATTTTATAGTGTCGTATATTGCCAACCCTGGTTGTATGTCACCACCCTCAGAGTTAATGTACAAATAAATATCTTTTCCAGGTGCTTTGGCATCTAGAAAAATTAACTGAGATACAACTCTCTCTGCTAATTCTGGTGTTATTTCTCCAGTTAAGAGAATGATTCTTTTGCTGAGTAACCATTGAGCAATTTCTGGATCTATCTGTTTGTTATTTGAGGAGAGAGTAAGAGAATGGAAAAGTTGAGGCAAACTAAATTTGGCGCTAGTTTGCTGAGAAGTTTGTCCCATTACTACATTCGCACTGACAGTGATAGTGAGAATAGTTAAAGGAATAGAAGATACAAGTGGCAAAAAATTTTGGAAACTCATCTAGTTTATTTTCTTACAGGCAACCTGATCATAATCCAATGTCTCAATCTATAAATCAGGATTTTATGTAACATTTTGCACCAAAAGAGCATAAATACAAATACGTATTACTCTGTCGCCCGTTGGCTTTCAATGTAGATCACAAATCAGCGACAATAGAAATACAATGAATTTTTTAATTGCAAATGAGTACAGAAGACTGGCTAGAAATTGGTACGATCGTATCCGCGCAAGGTTTAAAAGGTGAGTTGCGCGTTTATCCAGAATCGGATTTTCCTGAACGTTTTGAAAAACCGGGGGAACGTTGGTTATTGCATCCTAAAGAAACAGAACCGCGATCGATCAAATTGCTCAGTGGTAGACAGATTCCCCATAAAAATTTGTATATTCTGAAATTGGCGGGAGTGAACGATCGCAACCAAGCCGAAGAATTGCGGGGATGTAAATTAATGATTCCGGCGAGCGATCGCCCAAAATTAGAAGCAGATGAATATCATGTTTTAGATTTAGTTGGTTTAGAAGTTTTCAATCAATTAAATGGTGAAAAAATTGGGGTTGTCAAAGATTTAATTCCCGCAGGTAATGACTTATTATTAGTCACTCCTGAGAATTCATCAATGGGAAGTGAAAAAAGTAGAAAAATACCCGAAATTTTAATTCCATTTGTCAAAGAGATTGTACCGATCGTAGATTTAGCAAATAAGCGAATTGAAATTAATCCCCCACCCGGTTTGTTAGAAGTTAACAAATAGAGTTAACCTTGGTAAATTTTGTGGGATGGGCATCTTGCCCGTCAAAAAATACATTAACATTAACATAGAGAAAGTTTCGGGAAAGTTGTGCTTATGACAGGTGCTAGGAATGTTTTAGGGGGAGATTTGCAAACTTGTTGCACTTCACCAATGACGGGATTTTATCGTGATGGTAAATGTAACACGGGTGCAGGTGATATGGGTGCTCATATTGTTTGCGCTCAACTAACTGAAGAATTTCTCACTTTTAGTAAGAAGAGAGGAAATGATTTATCAACACCAGTTCCAGCGTTTAATTTTCCTGGGTTAAAACCTGGCGATCGCTGGTGTCTATGTGCCCTCAGATGGAAAGAAGCTCTAGATGCTGGTGTTGCACCTCCTGTAATTTTATCTTCTACTCATGCTTCATCTGTGGAATATGTTTCCCTGAATGAACTGAAAGCACACGCTCTTGATCCTGTTTAAAACTTGTCAGGTGGGCATTTTGCCCGCCAAATCAATATTATCAAAACTAATAAAAAACTAGTTAAACTCGATTTAAATTTAGCTTAATTAAAGATCTAACAAAAGATACTGACAGCACAACAATATTAAGAGTATCATTTCACCAACAGAGATTTAGGAAGTGAGTAAATGGCTAAATTGATTTTACTCCGTCATGGTCAAAGTCTTTGGAATGCTGCCAACAAATTTACAGGTTGGGTAGATGTTCCTTTGAGCGAACAAGGTCGTGCTGAAGCGACAATTGCTTCTTGTAAACTTAAGAATAACAAATATCATGTAGATGTTTGTTTCACTAGTATGCTATTTCGGGCAATGGAAACTGCCGTAATTTGTTTGACAGAGTGCGATGAAATTTGTGGCGGTAAAACTCCGATTATTAAACATGATGCAACAAACGAAGATTGGCATGGTTGGGATAAGTATGAGGGTAGCCAAGAAGAGGAATTACCCATCTATCCTTGTTCATGTTTAGATGAACGTTATTATGGGGATTTGCAAGGATTAAATAAGACCCAAACTGCTGAGAAATATGGTAAAGAAAAGGTTCATGAATGGCGACGTTCTTTTTCTGTACCTCCTCCAGGTGGCGAAAGTTTGTCAGATACAATGAAGCGAGCTTTGCCGTTTTTTCAAGACCGAATTGTTACTCATCTTAAGCATGGAGATAATGTATTAGTGGCGGCTCATGGTAACTCTTTACGGGCGATTATTATGAGTTTAGATAATTTAAGTCCAGAGGAAGTTACTCAACTTGAATTGGCAACTGGTGTACCAATTATCTATGATGTGGATGAGTTGGGAAAGGCGAATAATAAGTTAATTTTTAAATAGCGTTTCGGTGCGTTACGTTATCACTAACGCACCCTACAATTATGGGTGATTAATGGGGATTACTTGAGCTAATACTTGGATTTTTTTTAACTCTCTGACTAATCGTAAAGCTTGATGTTTGTATAATGGAAGTTTTAAGGTTTGTGGTAAATGATTCATTAAATCTCTAGCGGTGCTGAGTTCGCATCCAGAAATTCTGGCGATCGCATTTGCTCCCTCAAATATTACCTGATCGTTAAATACTTTCTCTACCCTAATTAAGCAGTTTTTTAATTGCCGATTTAATTTACCTTTTTCAATGCGTTGCAAACTATCAATTGTAGCTAAAACTATTAAGCGATCGCCCACCGCCAAAATAGTATCATCCAATGGCATCAAGACTGCTGATTTATTAGTTTGCTGGTACAAAATTGGCACTACTCCGTAACCATAAGCTATTTCGGCTAATAGTAAACCATGCAAAGTATCATTAGCTTCAATATTATATTCCGTGACTAAAATCGTTTGATTGTTCATCCGAAATAAGCTGATAATATTTTCGCCAAACGCTGCTCCGGCGAAGGCTTCCGCAATTAATGCACTGGCGCAAAGTACGCTAGCATTTGGTAATAAGTGAGATAAACTATCAGTTAATCTTTGCTCTAAAGCTCGAATTACTAAATTGATTTTCGGATTTACAGCCCGTGCCATTAAGCCAATTTCTAAGTTTAGTATCTCATCATCTGTGGCAACTATGACACTTTTGGCTGTGGCTAAATTGGCTTTGGCGATCGCATCTTTGGGATTACTTGAAATTAATGGTAAATTAGGTAAAATTGTTAAATCATTATCCGTATTAAAACTAACTCCTACCGTAGGTTGTTTAAATTCTGCTAATAAAGCAGCTGTTTTTTGTCCCATTCTTCCCATTCCCATTACTACAATATGATTTTGTTGCGGAACTGGAGGACGACGCTTCAATAACTCAAATCTAGAAGCTAAAATTCGCTCAGTTAAAAAACCGTAAAGTATGCCAACAAAAGCTGTTCCTGCTAATGTCATCACCAAACTGATAAAGCGTAACCAAAAAGGCACAGGTAACGTAAAATCAAAGCCACCAAATAAATCCCCGAAACCTCCTAAAAGCAAAATTACTGCAACCATAAAAGAGTCAGCTATGGTAATATTAGGATAGGTTATTTTATATAATATCATTACAGAAACTAACAAAGAAAGTACTGTAATGCCACAAAAAAAAGCTATTTTTTTCAGCTTGTTTGCATCTAAAGAATACCAAAAATCAATAACTTTTTGTTTGATTGTTAGTAAGTTAAAACAGCGAATTAATTGCCAAGGATGTTTGGGCTTTTGGCGAGGATCTTTAGGTTTTTGAGAGAAATCAATTGTAGGAGTAGTCGTTTCTATATAAATTAAGGTATCTTCTAATTCCACTTTAGTATCTGGCTCCCATTCATAAAAAGAATTAAAGGATTTGGCTGATGGTGGAGAATTAGAAATACAACTTAAAATCAAACGTTTACGACTATTTAATTCATATAAATGACGCTGATAGCACCATCGAAAATCAGAACCATTAGTGTTAGTGAATTGAATCTTTTGTTGTACTACTCTTAACCATTGTCCTTCCACATTAAAAAAGCCTAATGCTTCTGTACCAAGAGCCGCGATCGCAAATGCAGATGCAGGTAACTGAGTTGGTTCAAAAGAAACCAAATTTCCCAAATACTCAGTTAACATTTGGTTCAGATTTTCTTTTGCTGAACGCACTACTAAACGAGCTTGTGGGTTAAGTTCTCTGACTATTAAAGCAGTTTCAATATTGATTTGTTCATCATTATTAACTAAAATCACCGCCCGACATTGCTGAATTTTAGCTAACTGCAAAACTTCTGGTTGACGGCTATCACCGATAATAAAATTACTTAATAAATTCGGTAAATTGGAGATTTCCCAGTTATTTCTCTTTTGTTCGTTAATAGCAATAACATCTACACCAAAATTCTTCAGAGCAACTACACAATGTTGCCCTAAACTTCCTAATCCGCAGACGAGAAAAATACTTGATGTCGTTGGTAAATTAGAGAATGTGTTAACATTTGTTTGGGGCAACATTTTGATTATTAGCTGATTTTAATACCCACATTTTATAAATAGGATCTGCGATCGTCAATAATATTTGACTTTACTTAAATTATTCAGTCAAAATGTTTTCCCATATACAAAAAATTACCAGCTAGCAACAAATATCGCTAACTTTCAACTAGAAAAATATTGGCAAAATATGAATTTTAAATCAAAGATCATGCTTTCGGAATAGAAAATTATATCTGACGAGTCGCAAATTGCCTAAGTCTAAATTTGGCAAATTCCACCAAGTTTAAAGTAATTCTTGAACTAAATCAGGGAACAATAAGAAGAAGTAGAAAACAATTGATAAATCTGCCCAAAGAAAAGAGGCTGGATAATGAATTCTCAAGTCGCCAATGCAAACGAATCAAATTGGGGAAATTTAGACCGTTTTTTTGAAATTTCGTTAGATTTGCTATGTATTGCAGGTTTTGATGGTTATTTTAAGCGTTTGAATCCAGCTTGGGAGAAAACGCTAGGTTTTACACAAGCAGAACTGATGGCAAAACCTTTTATTGAGTTTGTCCATCCAGAAGATCAAGCTTCGACTCTCGCAGAAGCCCAAAAATTAATCACAGGTACAGAAACTATTTCTTTTGAAAATCGTTATCTTTGTAAAAATGGTTCTTACAAGTGGTTGTCTTGGAATACCAGTCCTTCTCCAGAGGAAGGCTTATTGTATGCTGTTGCTCATGATATTACTAAACGAAAACAAACAGAAAATTCGCTCAATTGTTTAGTGCAAATTTTAGAAACTACAACTGATTTTGTTGGTACTTACAACATTCGCCAACAACAAGGTGTGTACCTTAATCAAGCGGCGCGTCAGATGTTGGGTATAGGTATAGATGAAGATATTACTGACGCAAATCTTGCCGAAGTTCACCCAGAATGGGCTAACAAAATTGCTTTGGAAGTAGGAATTCCTACAGCATTGCGCGAGGGTGTTTGGAGTGGAGAAATTGCTTTTTTGAGTCGCGATGGTAGAGAAATTCCGGTTTCGCAGGTAATTTTGGCACACAACGCCCCAGATGGATCTCCAGAATTGATTTCGATGATTGCGCGTGATATTAGCGATCGCAAACAAATGGAAGCCGCCCTTAAACAAACTAATGAAACTTTAGAAATTCGCGTTCAAGAACGCACCACCCAATTAAATAGCTTAGTTTTGCAATTAGAAACGGAAATTAAACAACGCCAACAAATAGAACAAACTTTATATAATAGCGAATCTCGACTCAACAGTATTTTCACTTCTTTGAAAGATGCTGTGTGGTCGATTTCGGCAACTACATTTGAGATTTTATACCTCAATCCAGCCACAGAAGAACTTTATGGTAGATCCTGCCAAGAATTTTATGAAAACTCGAAACTGTGGGTAGAAACTGTTCATCCAGAAGACCGCGAATATGCTTTTAAGCATCATCAAAAACTCTTAGAAACTGGGAATAAAGAAATTGAATATCGCATTATTCGACCTGATGGCGAAGTGCGGTGGATTCTCGATCGCGCCTGGTTAATTAAAGACGAAACAGGTAAATTACTGCGAATTGATGGTGTGGCTACTGATATTACTGAACGTAAGCAAGCCGAAGAAAAATTGCGCCAAACTACCGCAGAATTAACAGCAATTTTTGAAGCTTTACCTGATATGTATTTCCGCCTCGATGTAGATGGAACTATATTAGATTGCATCACTGGACAATCACAAAAATTATATATGTCTCCGTCAGAATTTATTGGTAAAACAATGCGAGAAGTTTTTCCCCCAGAGTTAGCAGATAAATTCCATAACGCTATAGATGAAGTAGTAAAAACCAAATCTCTTGCTACTTGTGAATATTCCTTACCAATGTCAGACGGCGAAGGTTTTTATGAATGTCGGTATTTACCTTTATTAGAAAATCAGATAATTGCCGTAGTCCGAGATATTACTCAGCGAAAAGAAGCTGAACAAGCGCAAGCTAGATTAATTGCCATCTTAGAAGCTACACCTGATTTTGTTGGTATTGGCACTGCTGAAGGACGAAATATTTATATGAATAAAGCAGGTCGGCAAATCGTGGGAGTAGGAGAAAATGAAGATATTAGTAATACTTACTTCCAAGATTATCATCCAGAAGCAGTAATGCAATTCATCGTTAATGAAGCATTACCACTTGCCATCGAAAAAGGTTCATGGAGTGGTGAAACTGCATTATTGCATCGTAACGGTAGCTTAATTCCGACTTCTCAAGTAATGATGAGTCATAAATCGGAAGATGGGGAAGTGGAATATTTCTCGACAATTATTCGAGATATTAGCGAACGCAAAAAATCCGACGAACTTTTAGCCAAACAAGAGCGAACTTTAAGAGCAATTTTGGATAATACACCGATTTGGATTTGGATGACCGATCCCCAAGGAAAAATGCAATTTGTAAACAAAACTTTTTGCGAAAATGTCGGAGTTCCAGAGTCAAGATTTTTGGCAGCTAGTCACTACTCGGAAATTTTAGGAATTAAGGAATCTGCTAATTGTATAGCTTCCGATGCTGCTACTTGGGCACAAGAAACACCTTATCAAACGGAGGAAATTTTACCATTTATTGATGGGAATTTGCATTATTTGGAAATTACTAAAGTTAAAATTAAAGATGCTAATGGTCAAGGAATTGGTTTAATTGGTTTAGCAGTTGATGCTACAGAACGAAAACTTCAAGCTGAAGAACTTTTGCGATCGGAAGCGAGATACAAACAACTAGCACAAAGAGAAGCATTACTAAACCGTTTAGCTAGCGACATTCGTAGATCGTTGGATGTTAATACAATTTTGAAAACAATTGTCCGGGAAATTCAAAAGTTATTACAAGTTGAACAATGTTACTTTGCTTGGTATTGTCAGCAAACAGATCCCCCAACTTGGGATGTAGTAGCAGAAGCACAAATATCGACTATATCAAGTCAAATTGGTAAACGTTCAATTACACCTAATTCCCTAATCAATCAGGTTTTAAATCGACAAATGATTTGTATTTCGGATATGCAAAATGCCGCTAATTCCGAATGTCGAGAACTACATCGGGATTGGGGTTTTACTGCTTTATTAGCTTTGCCAATTAAAATGCCTTCTGGAGAAATGGGATTACTTAGTTGCGCTCAATATAATGAAGCCAGATATTGGAGTGAAGATGAAGTAGAATTGTTACAAGCTGTTAGCGATCAATTGGCGATCGCCCTTTCCCAAGCAGAACTCTACAC
>JBAVZX010000626.1:0-1920 GCA_049589015.1 Phormidium sp.
TAAAACGACTTGCTGAAATTTATTTTGGTCGTTATCCAGCTAAACCTACACCTAAAACTGCTTTATCACCTGAACCAAAACAAACGGAAACTAGGGAAGTAACTTTGCGTTTGCCTACCCAACCTTGGTACTTAGAAGGTTATCATCAACCAGCAATGAATCATCCTGATTATGTGGTTTATCAGTTAATTGGTAGCATTCTGAGTGATGGGCGGACTTCTCGTTTGTATAAGTCTCTGGTAGAACAACAAAGAATTGCTCTAACGGCTCAAGGTTTTAGTGGTTTTCCAGGCGACAAATATCCTTCAATGATGCTGTTTTATGCTTTAACTGCACCAGGTCATTCTGTTGATGAAGTGGCGAAAGCTTTGCAATCGGAAATTACGAAGTTGAAAACGGAGCCAGTTTCGCAAATGGAATTGGAACGGGTAAAAACTCAAGCTAGAGCCGGGTTGTTGCGATCGCTAGATTCTAACTCTGGTATGGCTTCATTATTAGTAGAATATGAAGTGAAAACAGGTAGTTGGAAAAATCTGTTTAAAGAGTTGGAAGCTATAGAAGCTGTAACTTCTGCTGATATTCAACGAGTAGCTAAAACAACTTTTGTGCCAGAAAATCGCACTATTGGTCGTCTGCTTCCCAAGGAGAGTTAAAAATGATTCAACCGCAGAGACGCAGAGGACACAGAGAGGGAATTTTCATGTCTAGGAAAAGTTTAAAAGGTAAAAGAGGGAGAGATTTTTCTTTGTTAAACATCCGTTCTAAAGTGTTGGTGGTAATTTCTGGTTTGGTAGTTGCTTTGACTTTGCTACTTTTTAATTTAAATTTCTCAGTAGCAGCAACTACAGCCAAACATTATACAGAATTGACTTTTCCACCCTTACAAGAAATCCAAGTTCCAGCTTACACTCGCTTTCAATTAAACAATGGCATGATCGTGTATCTCATGGAAGATCACGAACTACCTTTGGTTAGTGGATCTGCTGTAATTCGCACTGGCGATCGCTGGGAACCTGCTGATAAAATCGGTTTAGCGGGAATTACTGGTACAGTGATGCGGAGTGGGGGAACAAAAAAACATCCACCCGATCAATTAATTCAATTGTTAGAACAACGCGCTGCTTCTGTAGAAACTTCAATTGGAGAGGTTTCTGGTAGCGCTAGCTTTAGCAGTTTAACCAAAGATTTGCCCCAAGTTTTTAGTTTGTTTGCAGAAGTTCTCCGCGAACCAGCTTTTCCCCAAGATAAATTGGAGTTGGCAAAAACTCAAGTTAAAGGTGATATTTCTCGGCGTAATGATGACCCAGATGACATCGCAGGTCGAGAATTTCAAAAACTTATGTATGGGGAACAAAGTCCTTACGCCCGCACTGTAGAATATGCCACTGTTAATAATATTTCCCGTGCAGATTTGCAAAGTTTCTATCAACAATATTTCCATCCCAACAATATAATTTTGGGCGTTGTCGGAGATTTTGATAGCAAAGTAATGCGTCAACTCATTGAAAGTAAGTTCGGTGATTGGCAAAAAAATAATCAGCTGAAAGTTCCGCCTTTACCAGAAGTTTCTCAAGCAAAAACTGGGGGAATTTACTTTGTTAATCAGCCCCAAATGACCCAAAGTTATGTGCAAATGGGACATTTAGGTGGTTTACTTAACAACCCTGATTATCCGGCGCTAGATGTGATGAGTGGCGTTTTGAATGGTTTTGGCGGCAGGTTGTTTAACCAAATACGATCGCGCCAAGGTTTAGCCTACAGTGTTTATGGTGCTTGGAGTCCCCGCTTTGATTACCCAGGTGTCTTCGTCGCAGGCGGACAAACTCGTTCCGACGCTACCGTACCCTTCATTAAATCAATCCTCGCAGAAATTAAGCGCATCCAAACCGAACCAGTCACCCCAGAAGAATTAGCCCTCGC
>JBAVZX010000627.1:0-3994 GCA_049589015.1 Phormidium sp.
TGCCACAACTTCTAAGCATAAGGCTTCAGCAATGGGGTTCGCTATTTCGATTATTTGTGGTACTAAGGGATGAGTCATCCGTCAACTCCAATAAAAAAAGTGGGACAAATACCCACTTCCCATGAAAGAATTTTTCCTTCAACAAAATCCCACGGTTGATATCCGGGGATTAGGGGAACCGATTACGTAGGGGCGGGTTTTGCTGAGAAATTATCTGTGGGAAACGCAAACATATCTGCTAAACCAGCCCCTACTTTCCTGCTCTCTAGATTCAGAGATAGCGCCAGTGTTACAGTCTTAATTGTATTCTAACTTACGGATTATGGAGCTTGACTAAATAGCCAAATTATTACTCATTCCTTATCAAACTTATCTAGGTTGGAGAAGTTTTTGTCAATAACTAGCGTATCAATCCAGTCTGAAACAACTTGGGTCATAGTCTTGTCTTGGTCAGCAGCATATTGCCTAAGCTTGTTCAACCTTCTCAGGGAAAGTCGAATTGAAAGTCTTTGATCCTTCATGGGTTGTTGTTGGACATCCAATATGTTCTGATAATATCAGATTCGCGAAGTTAGCGATGTTCGCTGGTTAAATTCGCTTATAAGGAATTATTTCTCCGGCTTTCGGTTGAGTTTTTTGGCGCAGTTGTCTAGTTTGTTCAATAATTTGTTCCATATCTTCTTGAGATAGGCGTTCGACGTAGTTTATTTTGATTTCTTCGAGCATATCAATTAGTAAGCTCTGAATTCTTTCTATGGTATGTTGGTTTTTCACTTCTTGGGCGATCGCTTCTCCTAAATGATTTACCAAATTCCCAGATAGTTTAGCACCTACTGGATCTTCGATCGCTGAGGTTAAACCTTGATATGTGGCTTGGGAAATTTCTGCTACTAATTTTTCAGTTAATTGTTTTGGTAGGTTGGCTAATCCCGGAATACCTTGAAAACTGCGGTAAGCTGGTAAGTTTTGCAGCACGCTTTCTATATTATGCTGGAGCAATACTTCAATATCTGGCTGGACTTTCGGCAAAATTCGGTAAACTGCTAATTTAGTAATTATGTTACTAATTTCTGCTACTTCATCGGTATTATTGAGGTCAATATAAGGGCGATTTTGGGAGTGAGATAACCAATCGCTTAAATCTCCCCGGCGAATGGAATCTTGCATTTGATCAATGACTCCCACGACCACTACTTCGATAATTTCTTCGGCAAAATTAGCAATAAAAATTTGGTTAAGTTGCCGCTGGAACCTATCAAAACGCCTGATTTTACAATGTTTTAGTCTCATGTAAACTGGAATTACTCTTAACCAACGCCAAAACGGTAAGAGTAGGAAAATGTCATACCAACGCCAAATAATTGCTTCTCGCCAAGTTACTCCTCTATGGGTGTTACTAATATAAATTACTCTTCCGATTAATTCAGTAGTAAAAATCAGAAAAAATATCCAGTCAATGCGTTCAAAGAAAAAGTCAACTGGTTGACCGTTTTCACCAATTGGGCGAAAATAATTAGTTTCAATTAACGGTTGAATTTCGGTTTTAAAATAAGCCAATTCTTGTTGCCAACCTCTTTTAGATAAGAAGGGATAACTCCAGAATTCTTGAAAAGCTTCTTTGGCAGATTCATTAATAAGATGCTGTCGCATCAGGTTTTTAATTTTTTCTAATGTTCCAGTTTTGTTAGCAATGGCAAAAGGGTTTGTGTTGATCATTTCTGTACTTTGAAGTCGCAGTTCTGCTAACAAAGTTTCTACTTCAGGTGACGACAATCCTGTTTGTGATATTTGTTGTTGTAGTTGGGTTACTGTGTGCAAATATCTCTGTGTATCTCGATGAGGTTCAATACCTTTGACAGGATCATACCATTGAGTAATTGGTAGTAAAGGAATATTAATTGTGAAATTAGCCAGTCTAATATTACCCTGGAGCCAGAAATTGCGCCAAGGTATGTATGTGATATCAAATATAACTAATGTTAAATTGGCTAGGGCGATCGCCGTCATCAGTCTTTCAAATAACAGTTTTCGAGTTAGCCGTTTCTTTCTGGGCGTTAATCTTTGTAGCGGTTGCATAATTAATACTATCTCCTAGTTGTCAACTAGAGTAAATGCTATTGGATCTATGAAGTTATTTGATGTTTTTTACTAATAAGTACATATTAATTCCCGAAAATTAATATATGTCCATTGCCACTAAGTCTGATGGATGGGAGAATAGATTAATTAAGCTTCACAGCTAGCATCTATCTTTACTAGTAATTAAAAAGGTGGTTTCCTTTGGCTATATTCCACAAAAATAAGTTTAATGCTTTGCTGGATGAGATTAGTCCACTTGGAGCAAATGTCAATGAAACTACAGAAAATTACGTAAATCATCCTACTTTTGGTTTACTTTATAGTGTGTGTCCATTGCAAGATAATCAGGAATTGTTCACGACTATTTATGCAATGCGGCTATTTTTTGTCATTACTACCAATGGTACTGATATTCAAGTTGAACCTATTGGACGTGCTGATGGTAGGTTGCTAGTAGAAAATTATTTGCGTCAATTGCGCGGTCTTGGTAGATCGCAGGAGTATGAGAAAATTCTCAGTAGATATCAGCAAATTTTTCAGGTGAAAACTGTCGCTTTTTGACATACTCCCCCGTCAAGCGATGCTGTGACGGGGGATTCTCCCGGAGATTTTTAACATCTACAATTCGCTACATAAGATAGCAGCGAATTGTAGCATGGTTATCTTAATGGAGCAAGAAGACTCCCGGCAAACTGCGTTGTGCCGGGAGATGAATTGCGACCAAGAACTCAGAAGCGTAGCAACAATATTAACAACTGTTAACTGTTAACTGTTAACTGATAGTTGACAAGGCAATATTTTAAGAATATACTGTTAGTAATCCCTGAATTAATAGAGAGATGTTAACAGCGTTAAAAGTCAGATTGTATCCGAACAAAGAGCAGCAGATAGCCTTAGCCCAAAATTTTGGCTGTTGCCGCTTTGTTTGGAATTATTACCTGAACAAAACTGTTACTCAACATCAAGAAACAGGCAAGGGATTGAGCTATTGCGACATGGCAAAAGACTTAACCCAACTCAAAAAGCATGAAGACTTTTTGTGGTTGCAGGATGCGTCTTCGTCAGAAGAGCAACAATCGCTTAAGGATTTGGAAAAAGCTTTCAAAAACTTCTTTGAACATCGAGCTAGATTTCCTAGATTTAAAAGCAAACATAAAAAACAATCTCTGAGATATCCAGCATCCTGTTCGATTAAAGGAAATGGCGTACAACTTCCCAAACTGGGGATTGTCAAAGCAGTAATCCCAAGAAAAGTTAGCGGCTTGATAAAATCCGTAACCCTCTCAAAAGACAGCACGGACAAATATTTTGCCGCTATTTTGTGGGAAACTGGAGACAGGCCACCAACCCATAAAGAAGGTAAGATTTCCGGTATAGATCTGGGTTTGAACTCCCTCGTCACGGTGTTTGATGGGGAAACAACTTACTCTATTAACCCGATTAAAACTACTAAGAAATATGCCAAACGATTAAGGCGGAGACAACAATCATTATCTCGAAAGAAAAAAGGCTCTAATAACCGGAAAAAGCAGGTTAAGAGAGTAGCCAAAGTTCATCAGAAAATAGCGAACACTAGGAAAGATTTCCTCCATAAAGTCTCTCATCAGTTAGTCAGTGAAAACCAAACTGTCGTAGTCGAAAACCTTTGTGTAAAGGGACTAGTACGTACCAACAAAGCTAAATCTGTATTAGATGCTGGATGGGGAATGCTAGTTAATTTCTTGGACTACAAACTAAATATTGTTGGCGGGATTCTTGTAAAAGTTGACAGATTTTTCCCTAGCACAAAGCTTTGTAGTTGCTGCAAGTACAAGAATGATTCCCTTACTTTAGAAGATCGGGAGTGGACTTGTCCGGTATGCAATACTTGGCACGACAGAGATGAGAACGCCGCGAAAAATATTCGGTCAGAAGG
>JBAVZX010000628.1:0-4138 GCA_049589015.1 Phormidium sp.
GTTCCCAGGTTCAACCTGGGAACGAGTATTGGGAGGTTCTACCTCCCCTGCTGCAAGATCTGAGTATACCTTTCAAGTTTTAGCAGGTAGAGGCGGGTTAGGAGAAAATTCTGCGATCGTAGCCTCAGAATTAAAACAAAACCCAGCCTCCAACCTCTGGGAAGTAATTACTTTCTCGTATTCATAAACTCCGAAGCAACAATCATTGAACCAATCCCCGCATCAGAGAGAATTTCTAACAATAGCGCATGGGCAACACGACCATCTACAATATGAGTAGCGCGAACACCTTGAGCCAAACTCCGCACACAACAATTTACTTTAGGAATCATTCCCCCACCAACGACACCCGAAGAAATCAAACCCCGTGCTTCTTGAATATCCATTTTGGCAATCAAAGTAGAAGGGTCTTTGTAATCTCTTAAAATTCCTGGAGTATCTGTTAGTAAGATTAACTTTTCTGCACCTAAAGCCGCTGCTAATTCTCCGGCTACAGTATCAGCATTGATATTGTAAGCTTGACCAGTTTCATCAGCAGCGACACTGGAAACTACGGGAATATATCCACTTTTGAGCAAGGAATCTAAGACTTTAATATTCACCGCACTAACTTCTCCCACAAAGCCAATTCCTTCTTGACCTTCAGGACGTGCTTTGATCAAATTACCATCTTTGCCACACAAACCAATTGCTAAACCGCCAGCTTGATTAATTAAAGTGACAATTTCTTTATTTACCTTACCCACCAAAACCATTTCCACAACTTCCATTGTGGCTGCATCTGTAACTCGCAGACCATTTTTAAATTGTGGTTCTATTCCTAGTTTATCCAGCCAAGAATTAATTTCTGGCCCTCCACCATGCACCACAACTGGACGCAAGCCGACACAGGATAAAAAGACAATATCGCGCATTACCTTATCTTTGAGCGAACTGTCTTTCATGGCTGCGCCACCGTACTTAATGACCACAGTGCGCCCAGCAAATTGTTGAATGTAAGGTAATGCTTCGCTGAGTACTCGCACGCGAGTCGCATCATTAGTTGGAGTGTAATCGAGTTCTTTAACCATGAGTTTGTTTTGTCATCCTAAAAGGTTTTAGATGCAGTTTAGTTGAGTTTGTACTTCAAAAAAGATCTCAATGGCGACAGTTTATAGTTTTTTAATCAATTAAAATCGGTTGGAGGAACTGCGGGAGGTTTTAACACCGAGGGAATTTCCTCTAAGATGCGTTTTGTGATTTGTTCGGGTGTTTCCTGGGCTTGAACTGTAATTCGTAAGTCAGCTTGGCTATAAAGTGGCTGTCTTTGTGCTAAAAGCGTTTGCAGCTTTTTCTCAAGGTCAGCATCCTTTAACAAGGGCCGCGTGTTGTCCTCTGTCAAGCGCTTTATCAGTAATTCTACTGGTACATCTAGCCAGACGATCAAACCATGTTGCAAATAACTCCAGTTTTTTTGCCGCAAGACTATACCTCCACCTGTGGAAACTACGGTTCTTTTGTAGGTGCAGAGTTCCGCTAATACTTGTGTTTCTAATTCCCGGAAGGTTTCTTCACCAACAGTTGCAAAAATTTCGTTAATGGTTTGACCTTTAGCTAACTGTTCGATTAAAGCGTCGGTGTCAAAAAAACGGCTGTAACCTAGTTCCTGTGCGAGTAAGTGTCCTACAGTTGTTTTCCCAGCACCCATCATGCCAATTAAATAAATACTTATGTCTTTGAGAATATTGTTCACTCGTTGAGGTTTTAAGTTTCATTTACTTTAGGACTGGTATTTAGTTTACCTGGATTTGGCTGGGAAATCACCTCTGTCTGCGGTCTATTCTGTTTGTTGATTTGTTGATTAAGATATTCTTTAAATATTGGGAGTAGTTTGAAAGTAGTAGTATGTTTGTAGATTAGCGATCGCCTAACCAAGGATTCTATGGTTTCTAGTAATTCCATTTTAGTCATTCCTGGTGGGATCTCTTCAATTGTCGATTCTGATAAGAGTAAAATATCTTGTTTAACGGCTAACCAGTACAAGACTTGCTTTTCGATTTCTGAAGTGCGGTTTAACTGTTCTTCTATTAACTGGCGCACTCCTCCGAAAACCAAAAGATTTTGCTTTAAAAAACTAGCTACTTTACCATCAAACAATTCTAAAATTGTCGTGAGCACTATTTTCAAAGCTAAGGGATTACCTGCATATCGATTAATTAGTAACCGCCATTCATACTCAGAACAAGTCACCCCTTTAGCTTTAATTATTTCTTGGCAATCTACTTCAGTTAAACCTTTTAATGGCAAAGATCGTACAGGGAGGTTAACACCTTCAATGGCAGCTACTTGTTTCAGTTTTTCTCGACTAGTTAACACCAAGCAACTTTGATGGAATACTTCGCTAATTCGCTGAAAAAATTCTCGATATTCTTCATACTCCGGGCAAAAAGTTCCTGCGGAAGTATGGCGTTGCAACAAGGCATCAACGTTATCTAATACTAGCAAACAGCGCTGCTTTCGGAAATACTCTATCAGTTGGGTAGTTCTCCCAGCGATAGTTTCTGATAAAATGAATTGACTACCTTGATCTTGGGCTAAAAACTGTAGCAAACTAGCTAAAAGTTCTGGTAGTGGTGGGGTATGATGTAGCGATCGCCAAATTAAATATTTAAAATTATCCTGTACCTGTTCTGCTAATTTTACCGATAAAGTAGTTTTACCAATTCCACCCATACCAAGCAGAGAGACTAAGCGACAACGATCCTTAATAATCCAATTTTCTAATTGAACTAATTCTTTGTCTCTCCCATAAAAAATACTGACATCAACTGCTTCTCCCCAATCAAAAGTTTGCCTAATTTTTGGTTGATCGCTTTCCTCAATCAAGGTTGATGCAAGTTGCTGTGGTAAACTTGCAGATAATTTATAACCTGCCTCTTCTAAAAGTTTCGTTACCCGACTCCAATGGTTAACTTTTACCTTTTGGCTAGTCTGGGAATATAACATTACTTCAATATATTTGTACAAAGCATTGGAAAGATAAACTCTCACCGAACTACTACTAGAACTTTTATAAATAATATTTGCAATCTCTCCAGGACTATAACCACAAAGTAATCCACGGAGAATTTTCTTTTCGACAGGTGTTAGTCCTTTATTTTTAGCTGAAGCCAGATCTACATATAATTTCTCTAGCTTCCAATTATAGGCGGCTTCGATAAATTCACCTGATTGCACTGGTTTTAATGTAGATAGCATTACCAAGAAGACTAACGATTATTTAACTATCTGTTAACTTTTAGCGTTTTTGCTCAATTTAATTATAAACATTAACGTAATTGCTAACATCCGTAGGGTAACTGATTAACCAAATATGGCTTAACATTAACTTTATAAAAAGTTCATGAAAAGTTCATGAATTTAGTGTAAAGCAGTCAGCAAAATAAGTAATATATAATATATTGCTAGCTTAGCTAATCAGCTTAGTAATCAGGCCACTGCTATAGGCTTTGCACTAATTTAACTTGTGTTTTCCCTGTGATGACTTGTTGTAGTTCAGTGTTTTTACTGCCGTTTGATTTGAATCTAAAAATTTGTCTGAGTGATATAATATGTACATGATTCGTGAAGTGGTTCAACAAGCTCTGAAAACTGGTTATCTTAGTGTTGCAGCAGAAGAACAGCTGCGACAGTTGTTACAAAATAAGTATGACTTGGAAGACCTTGATGCTTTCATGAAACTGCAATTTGCAGCTATGTCTGGTCAAGTTAAGCAGGAGTCTCGCGAATTAATCTATTCTTCGATTCGCAGTAAGACGGAATGGCTATCTGAGGTAGCCTAAACTTAAGTGATTCCACATAGCAATTTGCGAAAAAGTAGCCGAACAAAAGTTGACGAGTTTTCCAAGCTGTTTTAGTTCTTTTGTCATTACGGTTAAACAGGTCAGTTGACACGAAAAAATTAAATTTTAGCCAATAAAAACAAACACAGTTTTTTATCTGTCTTTATCGGCGAAAATTATACAAGTGCAGCTTTAGAAAACTCGCTCACCCTTACCCCAGTCAAAGCACAAGGTAAAACAATCCATTAAGTTGCCAATATTTGATAAGTGGCTACTTAGCAAAGCTCCATACAATATAATTTTCAAGGTTTTTGCAT
>JBAVZX010000629.1:0-2635 GCA_049589015.1 Phormidium sp.
ATTAGCATCAAAGAAATGCTCAATAATAAATAATCGCTGTTGTTCCGTCAAACTTTCTACTGGTGACAAAGCTACAGCTAAATAAGGATCGAAAGCTACTCCTGCAATATAATCTTCTAATTGCAGAATCAAAGAAGGAACCAAATTAACCGTTTGATGCAGTTTCGGGTAACGTTCCAACAACAACACTAAATCCAAGTAATCTTTAGTACCATGCAAACGTACCCAAGGTAAACGGTACTCAGAAGCTAAGGAAAGAGAAGGGGAAAAAGTAGTGTCTCCTGTTTCCAGAAACTCTCCCTTAACTCTACTTTTGTACAAAGGTTGATGTTGATGCCAGATGAAGGCAACATATAAAGGATGGGGCATAAGCTTTAGTCAGGCTTTCAACAGTACATAAAATAAAAAGGCAATCATCGATGCAAAAATGTACATGATTGCCTTTTACTTCTAGAATTGCCAGGATATTATCAAATCGCTTTTAGAGAACTTGTTCGACTTCGGCAATTTCGGGGATCATTTCCCGCAGTTTCCGTTCAATTCCCATTCTCAAGGTCATAGTTGAACTAGGGCAAGAACCACAAGCACCTTGTAGCCGTAATTTCACAATTGGGCCATCCAATTCAACTACTTCTACGTTACCGCCATCAGACATTAAGTAAGGGCGTAGTTCATCTAAAACGGTTTCAACGTTATCTAATGTAAGTTCCATCGGTTAAGACCTCGTTTGCTTTGATAGGTTAATGCGTACTTTTGTGGATATGTTTATCCTAGATCTATTGTTGATAAAAAACTTAACAAACTTTGGCGATCGGGGACTGGGAGAAAGAGGTAGGGAGGTGGGGGGACTTTTAGATGTAGTTGAATTGTTTCTCCCCATCTCCCCCCAGTCTTTTTAAACCACTGCAGGTTCTAATAACTTAACGTTGGAATAATTAAACTCGGTAGTTGTCTGCTGTCCTTGTTCATGGGAACGCACTACTTGATGAGTCATGATGTAGTAGTTACCAATTTTGTGGTAGCCGTCCTCAAATTCCAACTCACTAGTAACTTCGCCTGTTTGCGGATTGCGGAAAATGGCATCATAGCGAGAGGCAATGTAACCTTCCCCAGTATTTACAGTTTCGTGGGTGTCAATGGTAAAGGCAACTCTACCCATGACCCGACTAACTTGGCAAATTTCTGGGCCACGGATCTTATAATTAGATCCCATTGCATCACCTTTGACCAAAATTTCCATTGCGCCTGTAGTGTCAGTTTCCCCTAAGCTAAATTCGTTTTTACCATGCGCTTGTTCAAAGTTGCCCCGTTTGCGGTGAGTAATCACATCTCGCATCTGAGTATAGATACTTTCTTTTACTTGTTCGTCTTCTACACCGCTAACTTCTACACTCATGTCGCTATTAACGCGCACTTTCCCAGTGTAAATTTCATCTCCCTGCTTAAGTTCAACATCTGCACTGTAGCCGGGAAATTCACTGTCCCAAGTGTAACGGTTTTCGTAAGCACTACGAAATAGCTCCTTAGCACTCTTTTGCTCAGTCACGGAACTCTCCTTGGAAGATCTACTGTTTCCTAGTTTAGAAGGAATTTGTAATTGGTGACTGGGGACTGGTGACTGGGGACTGGTGACTGGGTGGGGACTAGTGACTGAGGTCACGGTCAAAGCCTCAGCCGAACGTGGCTAGTTCCAGTCAGGACTGCTGATTATGAAAAAGTACTGGGTCTTGATACAATGGGACGGTGAAGGTAACGGTTGAGCCGAGTCCTTCGCCCATGCTGAAAAATTCGACTTCGCCCTTCATGGCTTCGATGAGTTTTTGGGAGATGTAAAGTCCTAGTCCAGTTCCTGCGAATTTTTTGTTATATCCGCCGCTGACTTGGCTGAAGGATTGGAAGAGTCTACCTTGTTTTTCTAAGGATACGCCAATTCCTGTATCGACGACACGGACGATCGCCATTGCCGGAATTTCTTGGTTGTTGACGGGTTTTTTGCGCTGGACTTCGGCGCTAATGATGATTCCGCCTTCTTGGGTAAATTTAATCGCATTCCCTACCAAGTTCAGCAATACTTGTAATAATCTCTGGTAGTTACCATTGAGGATAATTTTGTCTCTGGTGGCTGGTCTTTGAATGCGGAAGCTCAGATTTTTGTGTTGTGCCTGAGTTTTGGTAAAGTCTTCGACGTTGCTAAATAACTCTTCCAAGTCTACTGGCGCTAGCTCTAATTCCATTTTGCCAGCTTCAATTTTGGCAATGTCTAGAATGTCGTTAATAATGTTGAGTAGGTGTAAGGCTGAACGATAGGCATCTTGCATGAACTCCATTTGTTCTTCTGGGTCATCGGTCATGCCTTCTAAAATCAATTTTAGGCAGTTGATAATCCCGTTTAGGGGTGTCCGCAGTTCGTGAGATGTGTTGGCTAAAAATTCACTTTTTAAGCGGGAGGCTTCTTCGGCTTGTTGACGCGCTTGTTCTAGTTCATGGTATAGGGTAGCATGAGCGATCGCACTACCTACCAAATCCGCTAACTCCCGCATCAGTTCTATTTCGTCAATAGTCCACTGGCGATTTTCTTTGAAGTCGTAAAGGATGATCAAACCATTCGGTTTATTTTGGTAGAAAGTGGCGACTG
>JBAVZX010000630.1:0-6412 GCA_049589015.1 Phormidium sp.
GCCATAGCAATGCGCGATCCTGTCACTAATCGACCAATGGTGAGAAGGGCAGGTAATCCCAATACTACCATGAGCGGATTAGCCTGGTTAAGCTTCAATACTTCTTTTTCAGGCAAGGATTCTTTAGTCACTAAAATATCAGCTGGAAATGGTAATTCACCAATCAACCAGTTGCTTTCTGCTGGGTTATTTAATACTGCTGGAACACCATTTTTTGATCAAACTGCTGGTGTGTTTCCTAATGAATTTGTGTTGCACGAATTATTCTATAGTTTCCCTGTTACTGATAACCTACGAGTTACTGTTGGGCCAAGAGTTAACTGGTTTCTCCACTTTGATTTTAATCCTTTCACTCTGCCTTTTACAGGTGCTAATACTTTCAACGCAATTAACAGCAGTTTTCTTACTTCTACGAAGCGGGGTGCAGGTGCAGTTGTTGAATGGAATATCTCGAAAAATTTTGAATTTCGCACCGGATATTTAGTCGAAAATACTGAGTTTATTCCTGGTGTACGTCCCGCTGCTGATCCTAACAGAGGTTTGTTTAATGGTGCAGATACTATCACAGCTGAGTTGACTGTTAAACCCGCACCAACGGCTAATATTCGTTTTCTTTATCAGCGTTCTAATTTAGCGAGAAACTTCGCCGGACAAATTTCTGCCCAACCAATTTTAGGGGTAGCTGATGATGGTTTTGGTGGTAGAGTCCATGATGCTACTGCTGATACTTTTGGGGTGAACTTTGATTGGCTAATTACCAAGGGGTTTGGGATTTTTGGCCGCTATTACTATTCTATTACTAACATTGATCCGATCGATCCAGCACGATCTGGTGGTAATATTAATGCTCAAAATATCCAAGCTGGTTTAGCTTTTCCTGACTTGGTGAAAAGAGGTGCTTTAGCAACTGTATCTTTTGTGATTCCCTTTGATGTTTTGGAAGGTCGGAGATTTTTAGTTGCTGGCGGTGGTAATGGCGGAACTCAATACGAAATTGGTGCAACTTATTTCTTTCCCCTTTCGCAAAATATCGGCATTGTACCTTCTTTGTACGTGATTGGGAATATCAACAATTTCGATGATAACCCGACGGTTTTTGTCGGTAACTTGCAAACCGAATTCCGCTTTTAAATCATAAGTTCCTAATGGTTCGTTGTAAGGACTTTAGTCCTTCATTATGATTAGGACTGAAGTCCCGACAACTAACTTTCTTAGAATGTATTGTTTTGATAGTTTGGCGTAGTTGTTTGTAATCTGCGTCTTTGGTTGTTTCTAATTGTTTCAATTGCTTCTGGTGGTGTGTTTGGACCGATCGCACCACAGTAATATAAGTTCATTACTGCTCTAAATGCCCAATCATTCGGTGATAAGTCTCGAAAAGGAATGGGCAAAGTTTCTGGTCTACCTTGAACACAAGCATTGATGATTTGATCTTCGGTAACTTGTGCTGTAGGTTGAGGTGCGCTAGTTTGGGCTAGGGCGGGTAATCCTAAACACAGGGAAGTTAACAGCGTGGAAGTTGCTATTTTTAAGGGTTTCATAGTTTTGCTGTTAAATTGAGTACTGGACACTGCGGACTGGGAGGTAGGGAGAGTTGAAAATGTAGTTAAATTATCTCCTCATCTCCCCATCCCCCCATTTCCCCTACGGTTTTAGTTTCAGTTTTTTAGGATAGTTTCAGTTGATTAATGATAGAATCTTCCTCAATTTGTGCCTTGGCAAAACGTTTTGCTAATGGGGGAATAAACACTAAGGGATTACTAAAACCGGAGAAAATGTGAATACCTGTAAAATCGGGAATTGCCCCTATTACGGGTAAACTGTTATGGCTAAATGCTACTAAACAATGATGCCAGGTTCCTGGTAAATTTGCCAATTTGGGCAGGATTTTTCCGATTTGGGTACGCAGGGCAGTTTCGCTGGTTTTAGAATCAATTTTAACATGGCGATCGCTCAACGTTCGGCTAATTTGTCCGATGATGATTCTGCCATTTTTAAATTGAATTGCACCCGGATCTAAAATATGGGGAACTATCTCTGTTTCTGGTTGTTCCCAAAGGTAATCAACTTCAGTTTTGCTAGACTATGCTTCTAGTTTAAACCGTTTTATTTGTGCTGGCATAACTAAAGTTTGTAATTTAATATCAACGGGGAGAATTTCGATAAGTTCAGCGTGGGTAAAATACAATCTAATGTTGATTCCCGCAGCTTTGAGTAAACTTCTACTAACTCCCCCAGCACAAACGACAACGTTAGCACTTTGGTAAGTTTCGGTTTTGGTTTTTACTCCGAAAATTCGCTGCTTTTCTTGCAGAAAATCCAATACTTCAGCTATTTTGATTTCTCCGCCTAATCGGATCATAGCTTGAATGTAACCTTGGGCGGTTAACTCTGGGTTAATATGTCCATGTTTAACTGTTAAAGCACCGCTGATAGAGTCAACATTTAATAAAGGTTCGATTTCCCCAGCTTCTTTGCTACTTAGTAGTTTTGGGGGAATCGCAAATTGATTGTAAGCATCGGCAATTTTTTCGGGATTTTCAGTGGCATCAATTGTTAAAATTAGGTCTAATTCTCGATATTCTGTGTCAGTTTCTAATTCTTCAGATAATAGACGATGAATAGTAATTCCTTCGGCGCAAAGGTGCTTAGTTAATTCGGTTTTTCCTGACCAATATGCTAAACCACCGTAACTATAACGAGTAGCATTTTCTGGCTTAGTGGATTTCTCTAAAAGTAGCACAGAGAAGCCTACTTTTGCTAGTTCGTAACCTAATGTTGCACCTGTGATTCCGCCACCAATGACAATCCAATCGTAGGTTTTCATTTGCCAATTTTAGTAATTACCTAAAGATTTAATTTAGCAAGTTTTGGAGGTAATTTAAATTTGCCGTTGCCATCTGGGGGAAAGGCGATCGCATCAATAACAGCATCAATATTTAATGCCCCATAAATATGGGGGAATTTTTCCTCGCCTACCGCTTCATATTTAATTTCTGGTTGCACTTTGTCTGGATCTATACAAAGTAAAATTAATCCAGTTTGATTAGCAAAAAAAGTGTTGGCTGTTTTTTCAATTTGTTGTGTAGTTGAACAATGAATAAACCCTTCTGAATCTAATGTATTGCTATAGTAAATTCCCGTAGCTTTTGCCTGTTCCCATTCAGTTGTTTTGGTAATGTGTAAAATAAGGCTCAACTAAATTTTCTCCCTCTTCAGTAAGATTTTTTTTTAGATCAACTAAACTTAACCTAAACATAAATTATACATAACCTAAATCGCAGAAAATAGCAAGGAAAAGCAATGAATACCGACACCTTACTAGGGCTTACGCAAAAGACGCAGTGCTGTTACCTGTTTATTAAATAAGAGTTCCGGTAAGCAGTTAACGGTTAGCACCTATTTTTTTAGGTTAAAGCGTAAGCCCTATTCATATCTGTTTTTTGCGATACTTTTAGATTTTATGAGTGACTTTTCTGAAGATAAATGGCAAAGAATTAAGTTTTTAGCTGCGAGATTGCAAGCAATTAAAAATTTGTCGGATAGTTTTAATAAAGAAGTAAATAATCAACCATTTGCTGAGGATTTCCAACCGATCAAAAGACAATTAGAAGCAGATTTTGAACAAACTTTAGATGAGTTACTCCAGTTAATTGATGATGGTAACAATAATAATTATGATAGTCGGGAAGTGAATAATCATTAAGTTTCTAGGTAAAGGGCAAAAATTAGGATTTTTTTAACCACAGATATCCACAGATCAACACAGATAAAAAGCTAAACTAGAAAGCAAGTCAAGAAGGTAGGAGTATTTCCCGATGACAGCAGAAGCAGGAGAAGCTGTTACATATCAAGGTGGGTGTCACTGTGGTGCGGTAAGGTTTCAGGTGGTAGTTGATCGGCACGAAGCAACAGATTGTAATTGTTCAATCTGTAAAAAGAAGGGTTTTTTGCATTTAATAGTACCCCAGGAGCAGTTTACCCTGTTAAAGGGTAAAGATGCCTTGACAACTTATACTTTTAATACGGGAGTGGCGAAACATCTATTTTGCCGAATTTGTGGGATACATTCTTTTTATATACCGCGATCGCACCCCGATGCCATAGATGTCAATGTACATTGTTTGGATGAAGATGTAGTGTCACGGTTTCGCATTATTGCTTTTGATGGCGCAAATTGGGAACAAAATATAAATAAACTAAATAAAAAATTAGGAATACGGTAACAATTAAATGCCAAAATAAATATTCTGCGATTTCAGACTCGAAACAGACATGACACAATCACAAAAATACCGGATTACGCTTTTGCCTGGTGACGGAATTGGCCCTGAAATAATGGCGGTTACAGTAGATGTATTAAAAGCGGTAGGTCAGCAATTAGATCTCAACTTTGAATTTCAACAAGCAAAAATCGGTGGTGCTGCTATTGATGATACAGGTGATCCTTTACCGCCCGCTACATTGGAAATTTGCCGCAACAGTGATGCTGTTTTACTCGCCGCCATTGGGGGTTGGAAGTGGGATAATTTACCTTCCGAACAACGTCCCGAACGCGGACTTTTAGGATTAAGGGCGGGATTAGGTTTGTTTGCTAATTTGCGTCCTGCGAAAATTTTACCCCAATTAATTGACGCTTCCACATTAAAAAAAGAAGTGGTGGATGGTGTGGATATTATGGTGGTGAGAGAACTAACAGGGGGAATTTATTTCGGTCAACCCAAGGGAATTTTTCCGACTGAAACTGGGGAAAAACGGGGTGTAAATACGATGGCTTATACTGAGAGTGAAATCGATCGCATTGGTAGAGTTGCCTTTGAAGCTGCGAGGAAACGTGGCGGTAAACTTTGCTCAGTAGATAAAGCAAATGTGTTAGAAGTATCGCAATTGTGGCGCGATCGGATTACCCAATTAGCCCCAGAATATCCTGATGTCGAATTATCTCATCTTTATGTAGACAATGCTGCCATGCAGTTAGTTCGCGCCCCTAAACAATTCGACACAATTGTTACCGGAAATTTATTTGGCGATATTCTTTCTGATGCAGCAGCAATGTTAACAGGTAGTATTGGAATGTTACCTTCTGCCAGTTTAGGTGCTAGCGGCCCCGGAGTGTTTGAACCAGTCCACGGATCTGCCCCTGACATTGCTGGTCAAGATAAGGCAAATCCTTTAGCACAGGTGCTTAGCGCCGCCATGATGCTGCGTTATGGGCTCAACCAACCTCTCGCCGCTGACCGAATTGAGCAGGCGGTATTGCAAGTCCTCGACAAAGGTTATCGCACTGGCGATATTATGTCTGAAGGAATGACACTTTTGGGCTGTCAAGGGATGGGAGATGCCCTACTAACAGAACTAGAAAACCTCCAATCTTAATCTTTCTTGTGTTAACTGGCAGCTATTAATATCAGCTGCCGCAGCACCTAACAAGTCCAATAAAAAGCGGGATAAAACAGTGCGAAAAGTTGCAAAACAACAGGTAGAAGTTAACATCAGTCCAGCAAATGTTCCGGCTTTACCTGATCCAGATATACTGAAAGCTGCTCGTAACATTTATCGCATCTATTACGAAGTACATCCCAATATTTCTCAGCGCCCTTTGGGTGTGGTAATTAATCGGAATAATTATCGAGGTAAACTGATTTTTTCTCATAAACCAGTTCTCTTACCCTTAGAGTGTTTTGTGCCGTTTAATCAGATTGAATCGGAATTATATTAAGCTACTGATTTGCTGATTGTTAGAACTGTAACTTAGAGTCTGTAAGTGTAAATAAATAAGTGCCAGTAATTGTTTGGAGCCAAATTTAGGCAAACATCTGCTGATAGGAAAGTCTTTGGATTTTGGTTAAAAGGGAACAGGGAACTCTTAACAGAAAAGTGTCCTACGGCCTTGACGACTGCTATAAATAAAAACTTCGCCGCCTCAGCTTAATATTTTAATGTGATAAATACTACTAAATTGGCTAATAGAACTTTGCTAATACGGTTTAGTTATCTTATGTATTTTATACATTTATTATTAATAATAATTTTTTTACATTAAACAAATATCATAGTAACTATAGCAACCTCTAGTAATGCTTGCTCAGCATTTACCAAAAATGAGACTATCGAACGATGGAACAGAAACAGACAGAAGAAGCACTCAGGGAAAGTGAAGCACGTTTTCGCAATGCTTTTGATTATGCTGCCATTGGTATGGCAATAGTAGGATTAGAGGGACAATGGTTAAAAGTTAATCGTTCTATCTGTGAAATTGTTGGTTACTCAGAAAAAGAATTACTGAATACTACTTTCCAAGCAATTACTCATCCAGATGATTTAGAGAAAGATGTCAATTTTATGCAGGAATTATTGGCTGGCAAAATTCGTTATTATCACCTGGAAAAACGATACATTCACAAATTAGGAT
>JBAVZX010000631.1:0-1605 GCA_049589015.1 Phormidium sp.
AGCCTAAATATCTGGTAATCATGCAACGCAGCTAAGTAACCAAAAGCAGAAATCAAACCGAAAAGGAGCAAAGATGAATCTTGGGCAGCAAAAAATCCTTTTTTCAACCTAATTAATGTAATCGCAATGATAGCTAAATTATTGAAAAATGCCAATGAATATAATTTTAGCCTCAAGTCACCGAAAATAAGACCTCTGACTATATTCTTAGCTAAAACATATAAAAATATGGGATATTTCATAATCGAAGTATCCTGACTTTTAAATTCTATGGAAAAGAAGCGAACAGAAAAAAGCTGAAAAGTTTGAAAAGACCAGCTTTGAAGCGAAGACGTACTAATTAAATAAAGCAAGAAAGTAGCCAAGGGTAATATCAACCCTAGAGTAAAGAATAGGATATGTTTTATCGTGAAGAATTTTTCCTTACTTGTACTTATATAGAGAATAAAAAAATAGATAAATATAGCTGGTAAAGCTGCTATGATATTTGTGTTGCGAGCGAGTATACCTAATGCCATTAGGAAGCCAGAGAGAAAGAGAACTAATGGCTTTTTTGAATGTGTCAGTAACAGCAAGGAAAGCAACAAAAAAGTATAATAAGCATAATTTGGCCAAGGGGCTATTATATGACCGTGAACTAGAAAAATTAACAATACTGAGATTGTAGATAACCATTTATCTAGAAATTGTAGTAATAGAAAGTAAATCATTATCAGGCTTGCTGAATAAAGCAGCCCAAAGATTATTCCTAAAGAAACTATATGATTGCCAAAAAGTTTGAGTCCAAGGATATTTATTGGCGAAGCTAAAATTCCATAAGGATTTAAGCTTTCATTATAAGGATGCAAACCATGAAGAATATCAACTGCCATTGCATACATTAATCCCCAATGATGGCTATCTTCATTGAGCCTTGACTCAAAAATGCTGCAAGCTAGTGAAATAACACTGATGCAAACGACAATTAATATGGGAAGATTTGCTTTAAATCTTGAAAAATCAAGTCGTGAATTAGTCATTTGAATCACCATAAAAACTCAAAAAAATTACGAAAGCTTTTACTATCTTCATTAATCTCTATATTGATAATAATTCTCCCCCCTCTGACAGTTTAAATATTACTATTCTTTAGTAATATTTAATCGATTTTATAACTAAAATAAAAAATTGACAATTTTTTGTTTTAGTTATATATCTTTACCCAGTTGTTACTTAACTAAACAATGTGTTGCTCAATGGAGAATACCTGAACTAAAAGTGACGTAAATTCAGTAGACCGAAAAGTTATATCTATCGAAAGGTCAAACTTAACTTGGCTTATAGCTTCAAATACCATAGGCAACACTTTCTTCTTTCTTCAGCGCGTTTGATACCAAATCCGGGTTAATTATACTTTTTAAAATCTACCACGTTCGCGTAGCGCTTAGACGCGAAGAGAAAACAAAGAATATAAAGAACTAAGTAGGCGAAGGATTAAAATTAGATTTACTCCGCCTGGGGTGGAGAGATAGAACAGAGATTTTGAGATGAAACCACCCCAGCCCTAAAGGGACGGGGGTTCAAAGTGCTGTGATGCCTCTATCTGGCTCTCCCCTGAGCGATAGC
>JBAVZX010000632.1:0-3544 GCA_049589015.1 Phormidium sp.
CAGCTACACCTAGCATACTGCTAAATACACCAATCACAATTCCTGCAACAAAACTAACAACTACTTTCAGTATGCTGGGAAGTTGCCAACTCTGAACACTGAAAATCAGTTCATGCCCTAGCAAAACAAAACTAATTAAAATCAAGAAAATTACCACAATTCGATTCAAAGTTTGTTCATTAATCCGAGTTGCATACTGAACTCCTAGATAAGAACCAATTAAAGAACCTGCCAAAATATTCAGGATAATCGGCAAGTTAGCCACAACATTACCTAGTCCAATTACGCCACTACGAAATATAAAAGAAAAAGTAACTGTAACCAAGCTAACTAACAGATTAATAATAATTGCTTGCAGTGTGCGGTAATTGAAAACACCAACCAAAATCGGTAAACGAAACTCTGCACCACCTAATCCAATCAGTCCCCCCAAAACGCCAACCAAACTACCCCAAACAAAAGCCCAAATATTTCGCATCGAATTTTCCAGTTGAAGACAAGAACATTATCAATCAATTGGATTCAAGAATGGGTTATCAGTAATACTAATTTCTGTATGCCTAAAACTCAGATTTGCCGCAACCAAGAAAGCACATCATCAATATTTTGATCGGGCGGAAAGACTGGATAGAAGTACTTGACAATTTCTCCGTTTTTAACAATGAGAGTGACTCGTTTAAGAAGGCGCATACCTTCCACTTCAAACATAGGCAACCTGAGTTTTTCAGCGAACTGGAACGCAGCATCACTTAATAACTCGAATGGTAAGTGCAAGCGTTCTGATGCCTCTAGTTGCTCTTCAGTAGTTTGAGTACTAATCCCGAATATTTGACAGTTTAGCGCTTTTAACTCACTGTAGCGATCGCGAAATGAGCAAGATTGCGGCGTGCAACCTGCTGCACCCGGAATTTGTATCCAGCCGCTAGGTAGAACTCTGCCAGGTTGTCCAGTCATAGGATAACAGTAAATTACCAACCAACCAGAAATTTGTGAAAGATTGACTGTTTTACCCCCCGTTGAAGCGAGGTTTACCGAGGGAAGCATTAGTCCCAGCAAATGATTACAAGCCCCATCATTTAACGGTGCAGGAAGGTCTTTTGGAATTTCAAAAAGCACATCTTTCGGGACTTCATCAAAATTTTGCATTTCTTTGGCACCTAACTATAATATTATTCAGCTTGAATAATTCAGATAAAATAAAAAACCCCCGACCCAACCAGCCGAGGGATGTTAGTCTTATCAGGGTGCATCTACCATCCCTTACTTCCCCAGCTATCAATAACGCTCAGGATAAAAATTTGGAACTTAGCAAAGAAGGCATAAAGTTTTGAGTTTGTAGGGGCGGCTTTAGCAGATGATTCTCTAATCACACTAGAACAATCAAAACCAAACCCACCCTTGCAGAATTTTGAATTTCTCCCCAGCCCCTCAGCCCCTGGAGCCCCTCAGCACCCCTGCCTTTTCCAATTAGCGATCGCCTACAATAGATGATGAACCAGAAGAGAGAGACTCCTTGCGTCGCTTCGCTGTCGTATCTTTCAATACTTTTTGGCTATTGCGAGGTAAACTCTGCCCATTTGACCATCTTGTAATTGAATCTGCTACAGGAATTTTCCCTGGATTAGCAACTAAAGGCTTTCTTGAACCAGGTGCTATTCTTTTGGCAGGTTTAGCATTCTTTTGTTTTCCTGGGCTTTCTCCCTCAATTGAACCAGGAAGTTCTTTCGGAAACGCCTTGCGCCGCATTTTAGCCGCCAGCTTTAACCGTCGTCTGTACAACAACCAAGCGCCAACCGCACAACCAGCACCAACTGCCAGATACAATCCTAAAGGCGGATTGTGTTCAACTTCTGGAGTTACCGTTGTTACAGGTGAATTTTCTGCCGTAGATGTAGGACTGGGCGAACTTTCAGGAGTAGCAGCAGTATTTTCCGTGGTAGAACTTACAGAAGTCGCAGCAAAAGTAGTAGGTTGAGACTTTAAGTTTTCACCTTGTTCCGGGCGAGTCAAACCAATTGCTGCTATACCAGCTACTATCAGCATTCCACTGCAAAAAGCCAGCAGCAGCAGTAGCGGACGCTTCAGAATTAATTGCACCAACAATTGATTCCAGGGAAGAGGCTGATACAGTATCGGATTGACTCTTCTACGTCTTTCATTTATCGTCTGTTTCTTCGGATTCTTCAATCGCGGTGATAGCTGAATCGGTGGCAGAGGTCTTCTACCTTGCTGATTCAGAGGTGGATTGCTCAATTTGGGTAATTCAGGTGGTCGCTGCTGTGCCAGTCGGTTTTTTGCCATGCCACTTTTTGATAGTTGCACCTACTCAAAACAAAATTGTATTATAAAACTTCCCTAAATTAATTATTTCTGGAACCGCTCTAAAGCTGCTTGAATTAAGCGGTCAACCAATTCTGCAAAAGGAACACCGCTAGCCGCCCAAAGTTGCGGATACATACTAGTAGAAGTAAACCCAGGCAATGTATTAATTTCATTAATCAATACTTCGCCCGTCGATTCTACATAAAAGAAATCTACCCTAGCCAAACCAGCCCCATCCACAGCTTGAAAAGCTTCAATTGCCATTTCTTGAACTTTGGCGGTGATTTCTGGAGATAATTTAGCCGGAATAAATAAATCTGCTTTGCCTTCTGTATATTTAGTTTCGTAATCGTAAAAATCACTATTGTAAGTAATTTCTCCCACCACCGAAGCTTGAGGGTTATCATTACCTAAAACGGCACATTCTACTTCTCGCGCTTTGACTCCGGCTTCGACAATGATGCGGCGGTCATAACTTGCGGCATTATCTAATGCTACTTCTAATTCGGAGCGCGATCGCACTTTGGAAATCCCCACCGAAGACCCCAAATTCGCAGGTTTCACAAAGCAAGGATAACCTAAATTAGCCTCAATCTCATCCCCCAACTTGGGAAAAACACAAGGATTAGACCAAACCTGAGAACGATTAATTGCCATATACTTTACTTGAGCCAATCCCGCCTGGGAAAAAGCCATTTTCATCGCAATTTTATCCATTCCCACAGCTGAACCTAAAACCCCCGTTCCCACAAAAGGAACCTGCATCAAACTCAACAAACCTTGCACCGTTCCATCTTCCCCATTCGGGCCATGCAGAATTGGAAACCAAACATCAACCTCACTAACTTGTGGCGGAAACTGCCAAAGATTTGCTTTCAAACTATCAGAATCAGCAGATGTTTGTAGCGGCTGTTTTGAATCTAAAACCTGTTGGGAAACCTCCACACCTTGCCAAATCCCATCTTTTCGGATGTAAAAAGGCAGCAGTTCGTACTTTTCTGCGTTCCCATTAGTCAGTATAGCTTTAGCGATCGCACTAGCAGAAACGATCGAAACCTCATGCTCCCCAGAACGCCCACCAAACAACAACCCAACCCGCAACTTCGTCATCACAAACACCTCAACTCCTCATCGCAGCTAGGGTAACACAAAAGCGGCAATTCGAGACTAGGAATTCAGTACCAGGAAAGTTTTGAGTTAAAGACTCCCGTCAATACCCCCT
>JBAVZX010000633.1:0-3743 GCA_049589015.1 Phormidium sp.
CTCTCTAAGTTACTGCCAATTTACATTTACCCTTTAGGAATAGCTTGCCAGTTGCTGATTGTAGCTTTAATTATAATTTGGCGACGACCAAAATGGGCAGCAGGGTTAATTTCTGTAGTGTTAATTATCTTATTTTTATTCAGTAATACTTGGGTTTCTAGCGCTTTAATTAGATCTTTGGAATGGCAAAATATTCCTGAAGGTGAATTGCCAAATGCAGCAGCTATTGTAGTTTTAGGAGGTGCTGTTTTACCAAAAGTTCCCCCCCGTCCTTGGGTGGAAGTTGGCGAAGAAGGCGATCGCATCCTCTACGGCGCTAAATTATATCGAGATGGCAAAGCCCCAAAACTGATCTTGAGTGGGGGACGCATTAATTGGAAAAATACAGGTACTTCTGAGTCTAAAGATATGGCAGAACTTGCCCAGGTTATGGGAGTTCCGAAAACAGCAATTCTGGAAGATCCGACTTCTTTAAATACTTATGAAAACGCTGTTAATGTCCGCAAAATTCTCGATTCCCAAGGCATAGAACGGCGCGTTTTATTAGTTACTTCGGCAATTCATTTACCGCGATCGCTGGCCATTTTCCAGCGTCAAGGCATAAATGCTATCCCTGCTCCCACCGATTTTATTACTATAGAACTAGGCTCAGAAGAAATTACCTGGCAAGGAGCTTTGCTAGATTTCCTCCCCGATGCCGGAAGATTAGCCTATAGCACTCGTGCTTTAAAAGAGTACATTGGCATCATAATTTACCGACTCCGAGGTTGGTTGTAGCCTTTTTAGATTTTTTAGCCCTTAACATCATGTCCGAAGAATTTAGACGCATTATTCCTACTCCGCCACCAGCAGCAGACGAAGTGTTTGCTGTTCAACAAGTAAGCGGAGAGTTTTACCGGGAAGTACAATATCGCCAAGAATTTGAGCGCTACTGTCAATGGTATTACATGACAGCTGAGCGCCACCGACAAGAATTAGAGCAAATGCGAGGTGAACTATGTATTTTTAGTTGGTTCCTCAGAGGTCGCCGTTAGTCTACAATTTCAACCTCATTTTCGCGAAAATGAGCTTTGAATTTTTTGTCAAACTTGACCTGTACAGGAAAGTTAGCACTCACAGGTCTACCTTGCCACTCATGTATGATTGCGACAATTTCTCCTGACAAACCATTAATATCAAAGGGTTTACCCCGATGTTGAGGATGATGGTAAACAATGACTGACTGTTTAACCCGGATGCGATCGCCAATTTTCATAAACTCCTGTGTTTCCTTTTGAGGCATCTTCACCATGATTTTTAGATAATGAAGCAATCATAGGTTAGCAGTTAACCCAATGACAGCTTAAATAAATAACGACTTTGTTAATCTTTGCACAGAAGCGGCCTCAATTAGTTTCAGTCTAAATACTCATTGTTACCATAAGCCGGGTAAAAAGAGGTAATATCGTATCCATTTGCATCAGTATTGTATCGTAGTGGTGGGTTTTGTCGAAAGATTGTTTGCTAAACCGCCCACTACGATTAGACAAGATCAGAAGGACTTCAATCTAAAATCTAAAATTCAAAATTGCATGACCTCAAATTCTACTCTCAAAAAAACCCCAAGTCGTTTCCTTTGGCTGCAAAGGATTATTGCCATCATCGCTTTACTCAACTTACTTTTAGTTTTCTTTGACCTAAGTTACATCCATTGGCGCGACTTTTACTTGCATCGATTTCCCGAACTTACTCAATTTTATGACCAAGTAAAGGGAATTGAACCGCATCGAGAAACCCAGCATTATCTTCAGCAAGTAAATCAATTAGAAACATTGGTTGCGACGGACGGTTTGCAGTCGCCGGAAGTGGAAGCAGCTTTGGCAGAATTGCGGTTGTTGAGTAATCAAATGATTGAGGATAATCCATTTGCGATCGCTAATAAAAGCCGTTTGTTGGAAAAGATTAAAAACCAGATTCGCGATCGCCTCGTGCAAAATTCCGCCCATCAAGCTTTTAATATTTTTTGGAGTTCCGAATATTTTTCCCAAGTGGGTTGGTCATCAGAAATTAACTTTTTTAATTCTTCGATCCGTCCCTTGATTGAAACGAACTATTACCGCCATGTCGATATTAATAGTAAATTTGTCGATCGATTCTGGAAACTTGACTTACCCTTTATTATTTTGTTCGCTCTCGATTACCTAGTACGGACTTTTGCTATTAGTCGCAGTAATCCAAATTTAACTTGGTTAGAAGCCATGCTGCGACGTTGGTATGACATATTTTTACTTTTACCTTTTTGGCGCTGGTTAAGAGTAATTCCCGTATTAGTTCGCCTCAATCAAGCAGATTTAGTTGATTTAAAACCGTTCCGAAACCAAATTAACCGGGATTTTGTCGCTAATTTTGCCCAAGAAATTACCGAGGTTGTCGGAGTAAGAATGATTGATGGAATGCAAAACGCAATTCATCGAGGTGATGTGGCAAACTGGATGTTTAATTCTGAAAGTCGCCGTCCTTACATTGATATTAATAATACTAATGAACTGAGAGCGATCGCATCCCGTTTAATCTACCTCAGCGTCTACGATGTACTTCCCCAAATCCAGCCCGAAGTCGAGGCATTACTACAATATATTATTAAAACTGCCCTGAATCAATCCCCCGTTTACAGACAACTACTCAATATTCCTGGTGTGAATAGATTACCCAATCAACTCGCAGAAAATTTAGCTAAAGATATCTCCCAAACAAGTTACAAAACCCTCAAAGCCGCCCTGGAAGATCCCGAAGTAGAAAAACTCATCTCTGAATTAACTACCAACTTTGCCAAATCCCTAGAACAGGAATTGCAAAAAAAGCATAATCTCCAAGAAATCGAAAACTTACTAATAGATATGCTCGAAGAAATTAAAATTAACTACATTAAAGATATTGAACTAGAAGGCGTAGAAAAAATCTTAGATGAATCTTCTCAATTGCGCCAAATTATTCAACAGTAATCATTTTATCCCCAAAAATTTGTTACATTATTTAAAATAAATCCCTTGTGAGTTAACGAACCATGCAGTATCGACGCTTTGGACGAACTAATCTTTCCATGCCTGTGTTTTCCTGTGGCGGAATGAGATATCAATATAAATGGCAAGATGTTCCAAGCTGGCGCATTCCTTGGCATAAACAAAAGAATTTAGAGGCAACGATTCGGCGATCGATCGAAGTAGGAATTAATCACATTGAAACCGCCAGAGGTTATGGCACTTCCGAATTACAATTAGGCAGAATTTTACCCAAATTACCTAGAGATAAAATTATTGTCCAAACCAAAATTTCTCCCGGCGCTGATCCACAAGAATTTGCCACAACTTTTGAAAAATCCCTGAGCAATTTGCGATTACAATACGTTGATTTGCTGGGAATACATGGTATTAACAACCCCGAATTACTAGATTACACAATTCGTCCTGGTGGATGCTTAGAAGTAGTGCGAAAACTACAGCAACAAGGCAAAGTTAGATTTGTTGGTTTTTCCACTCATGGCCCAACAAATATTATTACTCAAGCCATAGAAACAAATCAATTCGATTATGTCAATTTACATTGGTATTATATCAATCAAACTAATTGGTCAGCCATAGAAGCGGCGAAAAAACATGACATGGGAGTATTTATTATTAGCCCTTCCGACAAAGGCGGAAAACTTTACAACCCGCCGCCAAAATTAGTAGATTTATGCTATCCTCTCAGCCCAATGGTGTTTAATG
>JBAVZX010000634.1:0-3035 GCA_049589015.1 Phormidium sp.
GGGTTATACGGCACGCTACGCGATCGCAAACACAAAAAACAGACCAATGGCTTATTACATCTCTCCCAAGTTTCTTGACAAATTAGCAGTTCATATCACCAAAAACTTTCTCGAAATTCCAGGGGTGCGAGTTCCCCTAATTTTAGGAATTCATGGACGTAAAGGAGAAGGAAAATCCTTTCAATGTGAATTAGTTTTTGAGCGCATGGGTATCGAAGCTATTCACATTTCTGGCGGCGAATTAGAAAGTCCTGATGCTGGAGATCCAGCACGTTTATTGCGCTTACGTTATCGGGAAGCAGCGGAATTAATTAAAGTACGAGGCAAAATGGTTGCCTTAATGATTAATGATTTAGATGCTGGTGCAGGTAGATTTGATGAAGGGACTCAATATACAGTAAATACTCAGTTGGTGAATGCAACACTAATGAATATTGCTGATAATCCGACTAATGTCCAACTTCCGGGAAGTTATGACGCAACACCTTTAAATCGAGTGCCAATTCTTGTTACTGGAAATGATTTGTCTACTCTCTATGCGCCGTTAATTAGAGATGGACGGATGGAGAAATTTTACTGGGAACCAAACCGCGAAGATAAAATTGGTATTGTGGGTGGTATTTTCTCAGAAGATGGACTTTCAAACAGCGAAATTGAACAGTTGGTCGATACTTTCATCAATCAATCAATTGACTTTTTTAGTGCGTTGAGAGCGAAAATTTACGATGAACAAATTCGGCAATTTATTCATGAAGTTGGGTTTGATAAAGTCTCTTCTCGTGTGGTAAATAGTGCAGAAGGGCCTCCAAGTTTTAAAAAGCCGACTTTCCGCTTGTCTCGGTTAGTTGAATTCGGTAACTTAATGGCGCAAGAACAGCAAAAAATTCAGGATTTAAGATTGGTGCAAGAGTATAATGTTTTGCGGCGGTTTAGTAATAATGATGTGCCAAAGGTAACGGTTAGTCCGCAAGTGATTAAAGCACAAGTGAAAGCTGATAAACCTGAAGTTGTTAAGAGTAATTATGGTAATGGTAAAGTTTCTGGGAATCAATTGAATGCTGAAACTCTGGAACAGGTGCGACAAATTTTGGCGCAAGGTTATCGTTTGGGGATGGAATATGTAGATGAACGGAGATTTCGGATCAATTCTTGGCAAAGTTGTGCTTCGGGAATTGTTGGGGAGTCGGAGGCGATCGCAGCTGTAGAATCATGTTTAAATGAACATAATGGGGAATATGTGCGGTTAGTTGGTATTGATCCAAAAGCTAAAAAGCGGATGATGGAAAAAATAATTCAACGTCCGAATAAGTAAGTTAATGTTAGCGATCGCTTCCTTTGTTGTGAAATAATTTAGGAGCGATCGCACTTTAATAATTCACCAAAAAAAGTTTGACTATGACACAATCTATCCCAAAAAGAGTCACATTTGACGAATTCATAGACTGGTATCCAGAAAAGTCAGAACATCGCTATGAATTACACAACGGAGTAATTGTTGAAATCCCAAAACCAACAGGCAAACACTCAGAACTTGGGGGTTTTCTCTCCTACAAACTAAATGTTGCAATTGAAAATCAAGGTTTGAACTGCTTCGTACCGAAAGAATGCGTAGTTAAACCTTTTCGTGACGAGTCTGGTTACGAACCAGATATTATTGTTTTAGATCGACAAGCTGTAGCTAATGAACCACGTTGGTCAAAAGAATCTATTATTACAATGGGTTCGTCAGTGCGTTTGATTGTAGAAATAGTCAGTACTAATTGGCGCGATGACTATCTTACAAAAGCTGCTGATTATGAAGAAATGGGAATTACTGAATATTGGATTGTTGATTATTTAGGTTTAGGTGGTAGGCGATTTATTGGTAATCCGAAACAGCCGACTTTTTCTGTTTATCAACTGGTTGATGGTGAGTATCAAGTTAGTCAATTTCAGGGGAATAATCCAATTCAATCACCAGGATTTCCTCAGTTTAATTTAACTGTTGAACAAGTTTTTCGATTTGGATTATAGCCAGGGTAATGCTGAAATTTGACAATTGTTTGTTATCGATCGCTCTTTAGGTAAAAAAAATAAATTACTTTGGCGTAGCCTGTGCGTAGGTATTCACATACTGCATTACTTACTAATGTTACAAATGAGAAAGTAACTTGTCATACTCGGCGTGCGAACCTACCCAAAACCAAATCACAGTATCTTCTTCTAATTGTCCAACTGCTCGATAATTCTTGTCGATTCGAGCAGAATAAATTGGCAAAGGCTCTACGAAACTGCTCAGTTGTACGGGATTTCACAATGTTTCGGGGTCTAATTCTTGAGTTTTATCTGCACGATATTCAGCCATCGCTTCAGTTGCAAGTAAAGCTAGGGAATCTTGAGAATTTTTAAATGCTTTATCCCAACGAATTTCGTCTTCTAGTTCTTCCAAAATCATCGCTGCGATCGCATTTTTCACCCTCTTTTTCTGTATATTTTGTGAGTGGGTAGGGTGCGTCATATTTTTAAGTTAATTATCCCATTAATAATTCATCGATCGTTACCAACCCGCCATCTGTGAACTGAATGACAAGTTCTTGCTCATCCAGTAAGGCAGTTCCAAGTAAAGGTCGCCTTCCTGTTGCAATAACCAAGACTTCTCGCTCTTCGCCATCCCAAAGGACTATTGCCTCGTGAAGTGGAAGCAAAACCTCACTGTTATCTGCCAAGTTTGCAACAGTGTCGTGTCTGAAGGTCAAGCCCATCAATGAAACCGCTTCTAGAGGAAGGCACAATTCCCCTGTGAAGCCCGTATCTATGACAAACTCAATAGAGATGCTCGATCCATTCGGCAGCAAAAATGTCAGCACAACGGTTGCGTGTCTATTCGCCACAATTCCAGAAATCACTTGTAGACACGCTCCATGACACCACCAAATGAAACAGCAACGTTATAGCCGATACGAATACCAAAGAGTCGGGCATTTGGGTGCTTCATACTGAGGTTGCGTGATGCTTGCAACCCAGTTTTATCAACTTCATAATCACCTGTCTCAATG
>JBAVZX010000635.1:0-4753 GCA_049589015.1 Phormidium sp.
AACTATGGGGGCTTACTCACAGGCTGAAGACAGCACTTTTGAAGAAAAAGCTAAATCTTCGGCTTTAGCACAATTGGAAAGTAAGGGTATGCCACTGGTGACTAGAGAAATAACTAGACAGTGGAGTATTGAAGATAGCGAAGCCCTCTATCGAATTGAAGGTTGGGGTCAGCCTTATTTTTCTATTAATGCGGCTGGTCATATTACAGTTTCGCCTAAAGGTGAGCGTGGTGGTTCGCTGGATTTATTTGAGTTGGTAAATGCGCTGAAACAGCGGAATTTGGCTTTGCCGTTAATGATTCGGTTTTCGGATATTTTAGAGGATCGGATTGAGCGATTGAATGCTTGTTTTGCGAAAGCGATCGCACGTTACAACTACCCCGGCACTTACAAGGGTGTCTATCCGGTAAAATGCAACCAACAACGCCACTTAATTGAAGATTTGGTTACTTTTGGCAAACCACATCAATTTGGCTTGGAGGCGGGTTCTAAGCCGGAATTAATGATTGCTTTGGCGATGTTGGATACGCCGGGGGCTTTGATTACTTGCAACGGTTATAAAGACCGAGAATACATCGAAACGGCAATGTTATCCCAGCGTTTAGGACAAACACCGATTATTGTTTTAGAACAAACTGAAGAAGTAGATTTAGTAATTAATGCAGCGAAAAATTTGGGGATTCAACCAATTGTCGGTGTGCGTGCTAAATTAAGTACTCAAGGTGTTGGTCGTTGGGGTACTTCTACGGGCGATCGCGCTAAATTTGGCTTAACTATTCCTGAAATTATTGAGGCTGTAAACAAGTTTCGGGAAGCTGATCTGTTAAATTCTTTGCAGTTGCTACATTTTCATATTGGTTCGCAAATTTCGGCAATTCAAGTAATCAAAGATGCCATCCAAGAAGCCAGCAAAATTTATGTGGAGTTGGCGCGGTTGGGGGCAAATATGAAATATCTTGATGTCGGTGGTGGTTTGGCGGTAGATTATGACGGTTCCCAAACTAATTTCTATGCGTCCAAAAACTACAATATGCAAAACTATGCTTATGATATTGTGGCAGAGTTAAAGGACGCTTGCGCGGAACATAATATCTCTGTTCCTACGATAATTAGTGAAAGTGGGAGAGCGATCGCTTCTCATCAATCAGTCTTGATTTTTGATGTTCTTGGTAGTAGTGATGTTCCCACTGACGAACCAGAAGCACCACAAGAGGGAGAACCCCCGATAATTTGGAATCTCTGGGAAGCCTATCAATCTATTAATTCTGAGAATTACCAGGAACTTTATCACGACGCTACTCAATTTAAAGAGGAAGCAATTAGTCGCTTTAATTTAGGAATTTTAAGACTCACAGAAAGAGCTAAAGTTGAAAGAATTTACTGGGCTTGTTGTCGAAAAATTCTTAAGCTGACTAGAGAGCAAGATTACGTTCCTGATGAATTGGAAGACTTGGAAAAAATCATGGCTTCCATCTATTACATTAATATGTCGGTTTTTCAATCGGCACCTGATTGTTGGGCGATCGATCAACTATTCCCCATTCTGCCTATTCATCGCTTGGATCAGGAACCAACAGAAAGAGCAATTCTGGCAGATCTGACTTGTGATAGTGATGGGAAGATCGATCGCTTTATCGACTTGCGAGATGTGAAATCAGTTCTCGAACTTCATTCTTTAAAATCAGAAGAACCTTATTATTTAGGAATGTTCCTTAATGGCGCATACCAAGAAATCATGGGTTCTCTGCATAATTTGTTCGGTGATACTAATGCCGTTCACATCAAATTTACCCCCAAAGGATATCAAATCGAGCACGTTGTTAAGGGTGACACCATGAAAGAAGTACTGGGTTATGTGCAGTATGATGTGGAAGATTTAGTCGAAAAAATTCGCCGTCGTTCCGAACAAGCCTTGCAAGAAAAACGCATTACTTTGCAAGAATCTCAACTGTTACTACAAAATTACGAACGCAGTCTCAGTCGGTACACTTATTTAGTCAATTAAGGCAGAAGGCAGAAGGCAGAAGGCAGAAGGGAAAAAGGTATATTTCCCCAAGTCCCCTAGTCTCCCCTGCCCCTCTGTCCTTTTATCGAGTTTCGAGTCCGAGAACTTCTGCGATCGCTTGTCGTTCGATCGGACTCATGGAAGGAGGTTCTTGACGGGTATCAGTAATTAACCAGTCTAAAGCTGCGGCTTGAACATCGATCGCTGCACCTGTTTTATCAATACAATAACGACCAAAAACCAGCTTATCTACTAGTTGCACACCTTCTCCCAAACGGGAGTATTCAAAAATAATACTGTTATCTACAGTTGCACCTTTACAAACCCAACAATTCGGGCCGATCATCGTCGGGCCAACAATTTTTGCCCCGTCTTCAATGCGAGTCATCCCACCAACATAAACTGGCCCTTTAATATCAATTTTGTCCCAATTTACTGCCACATTTAAGCCAGTAAAAACACCCGGGCGCACCTCATGTCCGGGAATAGAAACATTTTTTACTTTCCCCATTAATACATCGCGAATAGCCCGCCAGTAGTCGGGAACTTTGCCAATATCTACCCATTGGAAATCCATAGTTACTCCATAAAAAGGAGCATTCTTTTCTACCAATTTTGGGAATAACTCGCCACCGATATCGTACTCAACACCAGAAGGAATATAATCAAAAATCTCCGGTTCAAAAATATAAATACCCGTGTTGATATCAGTGCTGAGGGCTTCTTCCACACTGGGTTTTTCTTGGAAAGCTTTAATTCTTCCCTCTTCATCAGTAACGACTACGCCGTAACTAGAAACTTCTTCTTTAGGGACAGATTTCATGATCACAGTAGCGATCGCACCCTTAGATCTATGCCATTTCACCGCCTCAGTCAAATCCAAATCGATCAAAGCATCGCCGCACAAGACCACAAAAGTATCATCAAAGAAAGGATAAAAATCTTGAATGCGTCGGATGCCGCCTGCCGAACCGATCGCCTCTCCGACTAACTTACCTTCATCAATTCTACCTTCAAAAGAATAGCCAATTTGTACCCCAAACCTTTGACCATCACGGAAATAATTTTCAATCTCATCCGCCAAATGGCTGACATTGACCATAATCTCGTCAAAACCATGCAAGCGCAGCAATTCAACTAAAAACTCCATCACTGGCTTTTGCAAGATGGGAATTAAGGGTTTAGGGACAGTATATGTAATTGGGCGAACGCGAGTACCCTTACCTGCTGCCAGAATCATGGCTTTCATAAATATCCTTACCTCAAACTAGAGTCAATATAAACTGGCTACTTGTCAGTGCTCATTAATTCATTGTCTTGCTTCATTAATCAATTGTCACTTGCCTGCTGGTTCTCCACTAATCGATGAAGCTGATCCATTCTCTGCAACTTCTACTAGAGTGCGAATTTTCAAGTCTTGGTAGAATTCCTCTTGAACTAACTCAACCTTGGACTGAGCCGAAAGCATCAACAAAGCCCAGAAAACGTTTACCCGTTCATTGATCAACTCTTGGGGTGAGGGATGAACCAGAGAAAATGTTTCTGTGGCTTCCTGATTTAATCCGACAGATTGAGCGGAGTCATTTGCTACAGGCGCAAGTGCGATCTCTGTGGATACCTCTACATCTTCCTGCTTTCTTTGCCACCATAAGTGTACTAGCCGATCCAAATCCAACCAATTGTCATCTTCCGAATCTTCTGACCAATATGTAGCCAGTAAATGTTCCAATTCTGCCGCCACTTCCACAGAATTTTCTTCATTTACCAATTCCATCGCGACGCGCATAGCTTGGGCGCGAGACTGGGAACGCAAGGCGAGAGGACGAACTTTTGGTGGTTTTTTCTCAATTGCTGCCGCTACTAACCGCAATTGATCGATTAACTCCTGTAGAGTTACCCGCCGCCGAGTCGGTGGTGCTGGGGTGGGTCGTCGGCGTAATTGACGCTCTAAGTTCCTTGGTAATAATAAAGGATTACCCCAATCATCCAACTCAGAAATTTCTGCCTCTACTTCTGGATCAGTTTCTGCGGATAATTCTAGTGCTTCTAATGTTTTAGCTTTGAGTAACACTAAAAGAGAGGCATCTAAAAAAGCTTGTCCAGATTGAGATAAGTCAGCTTCGCAAGAGCCAGAACGGTTATCATTGAAAGCTGCTAGTTGACTCAAAGCTAAATCAATCACTTCAATGACCTGTACATCCCAAGGATCAATTTCCCCGCGTTCTGCGAGGTCAATTAACAGGGAAATGGCGCTCATCTCACGCACGGACTTTGTTTCTGGAGTTGGAGAAACTACCATGCCGATACCTTCACCCAAATACTTCTTGATCTACTGTACAGAGGATATTTGTGATGTTTCCACAGGTTTGGGCACAATTAGCAAAAAACCAGGAGACATAACGGCACAATGAAAAAGGAAAATAAAATATTATGCTAATTTTTCTGTCTATCTGTGGATGATTTTCTCTGGCTTGACCAGATACGGTTTGACGATCGCCTCGCTGTAGGCGAAAAGGCGTTTTACTTGAGCCATCTAACTCACAGGGGTTATCCTGTAATCCCTGGTTTTGTAGTTAAAGCTGCTCTATTGCGCCAGTTTCTGGCTTCGATCAATTGGTTAGACCCATTTTTTGCTGATTTGGCAAATTCTGCTCTACATTTGGATGTAGATAACCCGCGACAACTGCAATTAGTAGCTCAACATATTCGACGGGAAATTATGGCGACGGCATTACCAGAGGCGTTGTT
>JBAVZX010000636.1:0-1621 GCA_049589015.1 Phormidium sp.
GGAACATACACTTTAGTTGATCTTGAAGGAAACATTCTTGACAAACACAAATCCCATTTAACCTGTCAATTTCCCGAAACAGGCGACTATCCTTATTATCAAATTAATCGCTATGAATGGGCTGATGGTAAGTATGAAGAACATCAATTTCCCGGAACATATCGCGATAGTAAACTGTGGTTTGATACAGAAAGAATAGAAGGGAAAGCTTGGGAAGTAGATGATTCAACTATTATTTTGTGGTTTGGTTATAAAACCATGCCAGATATGCACTTATACGAAATGATTCAGATTAGTCCTTGCAATAATTATCGCGCTAGGACTTGGCATTGGTTTAAAAACAATCAGATATTTCGACGCACATTAATTCAAGAAGAACGGATGAAATAAGAGTTTTTAGCTTAGGAAAAAATCAAATGCCACAACCAATTAAAAGAGCATTTCTAGACACAGAAGACGGGCAAATTTTATATCGAATTGGTGGAGAAGGAGAACCCCTACTTTTACTCCACATGAACCCTCGCAGCAGTGACGAATATCGCGAATTAATGCCTATTTTCGCCCAAAAAAGACGAGTCATTGCAATGGATTTAATGGGATTTGGAGACTCTGATAAACCACCCAGACTTTACTCAGTTGCAGACTACGCCAAAACAGTTATTGCACTTTTAGACGAATTAGGAATAGAAAGAACCTGCATTTTAGGCAACCATACAGGTGCTTTTGTTTCGGGAGAAGTCGCCGCAGCTTATCCCGAAAGAGTAGAAAAACTAATTGTTGGCAATGTAGCTGGTTTTGGAGAAGATGGAAAAGCAGATTTAATGAGGAGATTTGACGAAGGTTTTAAAATAAAAGCAGATGGTTCTCATTTAATGGAACGGTGGTTAGCACGTTCTAGATATGTCGGTTCTGCTGAATTAAACCATCGCTGGGTTTTAGATGATTTAAAATGTTTTGGTCATCCTTTATATGCAGTTTGGGCGGTAGGAAATTACTGTTTGGATGCGCCTGAAAGATTTAAATTAATTAAATGTCCTGCTTTGATTATTTGGGGAATTGATGATATGGAAGAATTTGAAAGATTGGGTTTAGCAAAAGCTCAAGATAGATTCTTACTTTCCCAAGCATTACCACAGGCAAAAGTCGTTCAATTTCCTGGGGGAACAATTTGCATGATGAATCAAATTCCTGAAGAAATAGCGCAAGCAGTAACGGAATTTTTAGACACTTCAGTAGTGTAGCTTTGTTGAATAGACTCCTTGCAAAAGCTCGAACTTTTTGGATATTTACCACAGATATCCACAGATAAACACAGATAAACACAGATGTTTACATAGAGATTGTCTACTTTTGCATGAGGATTAAAGATTATGAATGTCAACAAATACCGAAAACTGATTGCTAAAAATTTGAGTAATGATTTTAAAACTTCGATCGCAATTGTAGAAGCAGATATTCCCAAATTATCTGCTAATCAAATCCTAATTCGTAACAAATATGCTGGGATTAATGCAGGTTTTGACACATTAAGTTGTCGAGGCGAGGTTCCCTACGTTAACCTCACACCGCCTTTCGATTTAGGAGTAGAAGCAGTTGGGGAAATAGTAGCAGTTGGGAGTGA
>JBAVZX010000637.1:0-1988 GCA_049589015.1 Phormidium sp.
ATAAAATTTCTATATTAGCAATGACTACGACCCTAGCAGCTGCTAAGTTTGATTCAGAGTCTCTAGACTTAGTTTTTGTGGATGCTGCCCATGACTATGATTCTGTCAAAGCTGATTTACTCAACTGGTATCCCAAAATCAAACCGGGCGGAATTCTGCTCTGTGATGATTATGAATTAGGATGGCCGGGAGTAATGCGGGCTGTTAAAACAGTAGGTTTAGAGGGTTCTGTAATAGCAGAATCATTGTGGATGCACCAAAAGCCAAAGGAAAAAGTATAAATCGGAAGTGATGACAGTAGTATTTCAAGCGGGCGAACAAAAAATTCAACTTACAGAAATGCTGGAAATGATGACTCGTTACCAGCTAATGCCGCAATTTTTGCGAGGATTAATTATTGACAAAGCGATCGCAGATATTCCATATACTGACGAAGAAATGCTCTCAGCAGTTGCCCAAATAGAAGCTCAGTATCAACTGAATACCCCAGAAGTTAAAGCAACTTGGTTGCAAAATCAAGGGTTGACTGCTGAACAGTTACAAGAATTATCAGTGCGCCCCCTGCGATTGGAAAAATACAAACAAGCTAATTGGGCAAACAAAGTAGAAAATTATTTTCTCACCCGCAAACCCTATCTCGACCAAGTAGTTTATTCCCTGATTCGGACTAAAGACTTGGGTTTGGCAAACGAAATTTATTTCCGCATTCAAGAAGGTGAACAATCCTTGGCCGAGTTAGCCGAAAAATACTCCCAAGGGCCTGAAGCTAAAACAGGAGGCTTACTAGGGCCAGTCTCTATTAAGCAACCCCATCCCCTAATCAGTCAACTGCTAGCTGTCAGCCAACCCGGTCAACTTTGGCCGCCTAGAGCCCTGGCAGAATGGTTTGTGATTATTAGATTAGAAAAAAATATTCCCGCCCAACTCGACGATGCCATGCGTCGCCGCTTGGTGGACGAGATGTTTGAAACCTGGCTTGGAGAACAAATCAAACAAATGGGGCCAATACAAGTAGTAGATAATCAGACGGAAATAGCCGAAACAGGAGGAACAGTAGAACATCAAGAAATTCCCGATGGTCAAGCGCCAATTTCCTTAACAAGTGACGCATGACAGCAGGATATAACCAAAAAACCCAATGTAAAATTTAAAATCAAAAATCTAAAATTCTTATGACCCAAGCAGTTTCTCGATCGCAAATCCAAACTTTTCTTGCCCAGACAGAACCTTTTAACCAACTGGCAGAAAACGCATTACAAAAGCTATCCGGCGAATGCCAGTTATTGCGGTATCGCATTGGGCAACCAATTCTGCAAAGAGAAGTCCCGTCTACCCAAGTAGCAATTGTTTACATGGGACAAGTGCGGGTATTAGGCTATGACCAACGCACTCAAACTCCGGTCAGTTTGTACATGGCAGGGCCTGGGAAAGTGCTAGGCTGGGCAGCACTAGTGCGGGGGGAGGGGTGTGAAACAGCGATCGCCTCAGACGAAGTGATCTGTATTACCATTCCCAGCACAGTATTTTTATCCTTCATCAATCAAGAACCAGTCCTGCGCCAAGCTTATCGCGAACAAGCAAGCATCAGCGAAGTATTTGAACTTTTAAGTTTAGAATTACAACGTCGAGCGATCGGCACAGTCAACCTGAAAGAACTCACCACAGAAGTTCTCCCCCACGCCAAAGTAGTCAACCTCCCCAGCGGTCAAGCAAAATTACCAGAACTCGATCCCGATCTATTGTGGATGGTAAGCAGCGGTATGATCGGCGCATTCTCCAACGGTAGCCGTTTTCCCATCCAAGACCCACCATCCAGTTGGACACCCGTCAAAGGCAAACAAGGAGGTCGGTTATTAGGAGTACCTTTATCCTCCTTACCAAAGTCCGCTGCCATTACACCAGTAGTCGAACCAGAGGTTGTCGAAGAAGCAGAAACCCAGTCAGAGTCAGCAACTACTCAGCAATCTCCCTACGACCACATCCCCTAC
>JBAVZX010000638.1:0-3009 GCA_049589015.1 Phormidium sp.
CTCAGGGAGTAAAAAATGCTTTATAATTGGGGTTAAATTATGGATCAAATTAATTTGTAATCATAAAATTAACCATAAATAATTACAATTGCATATAATTGTTAGCGCTTTTTAGGTAATTTGTTTGAGGTTAAAAAGATGACCTTTATAGACGGAAAAACTGAGCGAAAAATAGCAGAATCAGTACCGAAAGAGCGCATCTTACCAGTAGAAAGCCTGATTAATAATATACCTGGAGCGATCTATCGACGGTTATGCGATCGGGATTGGACGATGGAATTTATTAGTGATGCGATCGCAGATCTTTCGGGCTATTCTGCACTTGATTTTATAGATAATCAAATCAGAAGTTTTGCTAGTATTATTTATCCTGCGGATCAGGAAATTATAGAGCAAAGTATTTACAAAAGTATTAATTATGGAAAACCCTATATTTTAGAATATCGAATTATTCATGCTGATGGTAGTATTAAATGGGTTTATGAAAAAGGACAAGCCATTCATTCTAATTTAGGAGAAGTTGAATATTTAGGCGGGGCAATTTTTGATATTACCGAGCGCAAAATAGCAGAATTAGCCCTGCAAGACAGTGAGTATCGCTATTACACCCTGACTAAAACTTCACCAGTGGGGATATTTCGCATTGACATACAAGGAAACTGTTTATACGCCAATCAAAAATGGTGTGAAATAGCAGGAATTAGCTTGAAAGAAGCATTAGACAAGGACTGGATAACAACTATATACTCGGATGATAGAGAGCGAGTTTTTCAACAATTCAACCTTGCTAAGCGTAAAAATACATCCTTTAAATTAGAGTTTCGTTTACAGCAAAGTAACAGCAAAATTATTTGGGTATTAGGACAGATTGTCGCAGAAAAGGATAGCGACGGTAAAATTTTAGGTTATGTAGGAACTTTGACAGACATTAATGAAAATAAACAAATTGAAGCAGAACTCCGACACAGGGAAGCAAAAATAAAGGCTTTGCTAGATGCGATTCCAGATTTAGTAATTTGTCTGAATAAAGATGGCATACTTTTGGAGCATCAAACGGGAAAGAATAGTTCAATACCACTGTTATCCAATATGAAAATTGGTAGTAGTATTTACAAAATACTACCAGGAGAGTTAGGGCAAAAGTTCAGAACTAATATCGAAAGAACTCTGGCTAAAAAGGAGATGCAAACTTGGGAGTATAAAATTTCCATTAATGGGAATTGGCGTTTCCGTGAGTGTAGAATGATTCAAAGTAGTGAGAGCGAGGTAATAGCCATTATTCGTGATATTACAGAAAAAAATAAATCGGAGTCTTCGTTATTACAGCAAGCACAGATTATCGATCAGATCCATGATGCTGTAATTTCCCTGAATTTGAATGGTTATATTACTACTTGGAATAAAGGCGCTGAAAGAGTTTATGGTTACATAGCTGCCGAAATAGTTGGTCAACATATATCAGTTCTTTATCCAAAGAACTGCGATCGAATTGTTCAAAAGCAGTTATTTCTCCAGGTTTTAAAAGAGGGGTATTATGAAATTGAACAAAGATTACGTAAAAAAACCGGAGAAGAATTAGATATACTTTTGTCACTTTCATTGCTGAAAGATAACCAGGATTTAATCACCGGAATTATCAGTTATGGGATAGATATTACCCAGCGTCGGCAAGCGGAAATAGCACTGCATCAATACCAACAAGAATTAAAGGCATTGGTAGAAAATACTCCAGATATTATTAGTAGATTTGATCGGAAATTACGCCATCTCTACGTTAATGCTGCGGTGAAAAAAGCAACGGGAATATCTCCAAAAAATTTTCTGGGTAAAACTAATCAAGAATTAGGTATGCCAAGGGAATTAGTAACCTTTTGGAAAAAATGTATGGAGGAGGTATTTACCACAGGTAAAGAATCTGAGATGGAATTTGAATACAATAGTCCCAGAGGAATTAGGTACTATCATGCCAGAATAGTCCCGGAATTTTCGGAACTAGGGGAAGTTGAAACTGTCTTAGCTGTGACTCGCGATCTTACCGAACAAAAACAAACTGAAGTAGCTTTAAAACAATCAGAACAAAAACTTTCGCTTCATGTACAAAATACTCCTGTAGCTGTAATTGAATACAATCTAAGTTTTGAAATTGTCGAATGGAATTCGGCTGCCGAAGTAATTTTTGGATATAGTAAAAATGAAATAGTGGGACATTCTGGTTGGATACTTGTACCTGAAAGTGCGGTGGAAGGAGTCAGACAAGTTTGGCATGATTTACTAAACAAAAAAGGGGGAAGTCGCAGTACTAACGAAAATCTTACTAAAGATAGTAGAATCATTATTTGTGAATGGTATAATACCCCTTTAATTGCCGAAGATGGCAAATATATAGGCGTTACTTGTTTGGCGCAGGATATTAGCGATCGCGTCCAAGCCGAATTAACTTTACGACAGCAAGTAGAAAGAGAAAAACTATTAGTAACTATCACTCAAAGAATTCACCAATCTTTAAATTTAGCAGAAATTTTAAATACTGCGGTGAGAGAAGTTAGAGAATTGGTGAATAGCGATCGCGTTTTAATTTACCGCCTTTGGCCCCAAGGAACAGGGAGTGTGGTGACAGAAGCAGTAGTTCCTGATTGTGAAGCAATTTTAGGCAGAACGTTCCCCGTAGAAGTGTTTCCCTTAGAATATCATCTGCTTTATTCCCAAGGCAGAGTTTTTGCGATGAGCGATCGCGAATCAGCGAAAATCGCACCTTGTTTAGTACAATTTTTGCAAGAATTATCCGTCAAAGCTAAATTAGTAGTGCCATTAATGGCAGGAGAAAATCTTTGGGGATTATTAATTGCTCATCACTGTAGAGAAAGGCGTGATTGGCAATCTTCAGAAATTAGCTTAATGCAACAATTAGCTACGCAATTAGGTATTGCTATTCAACAAGCTTTATTAGTAGAACAAATGGAATTAGCCAACGCTGAATTAAAACTATTAGCTTGTTTAGATGGCTTAACT
>JBAVZX010000639.1:0-1582 GCA_049589015.1 Phormidium sp.
GGGCAAATTGAAACTTTGCCTAGTAAAAAAGTTGAGGTAACTACGCCGATTTCTGGGGCAAAAGTTGTTGAGTTATTGGTTGAACCTGGTGCTTTTGTGAAAGCGGGTCAACCAGTTGCGGTTTTAGCTGCGCCTGATTTGGTGGAACTGCGGGTTAACTCTCAGGAAAAACAAGTTGACGCACAAGGGGATTTGCAAAAAGCGCAAGCAGATTTAAAGCTGGCGCAAGAAAATTTAGTGCAACAACGGCAAATTGCTGTGGCTGATATTCAACAAGCTAGTACTGAAGTTAGGGTGGCGAAGGAAAAGTATCAAAGAGACAAAGAATTAGCGAGTGCTGGGGCGATTCCTCGACGCACAATGCTGGAGTCGGAGGCGCATTTGCGAGAGGGTGAGGCGCAATTGGTGAAAGCTTTGAGTCGCCGGGAAGTTTTGGCTGCGGAGGCGGAACTGAAACGGGCGGAAACTGCGGTTGAGGTGGCTAAGTCGCGCTTGGGGTTGAGTGAAACTGCTTATCAGACAAGGTTGCAACAACTGGGAACTGGCGCTAATGAGAAGGGTTTGGTGGTGGTGACGGCGCGGATTTCTGGTGTGGTGGTTGATAGGGAGGCTACGCTGGGTCAGGCTTTTGAGGATGCGGGTGGTAAACTGATGACGATCGCAGATGATACCAAAGTTTTTGCCTCTGCGAATATTTATGAGAAAGATTTAGATAAAGTTAAATTAGGTCAGCGTGCAATGGCAAGATTCGCCAGTTTACCTAATCGCATTTTTAACGGCAGAATAACAGTTATTGGCTCAGTAGTGGGAGGGGAAACGCGAGTTTTACCAGTGAAAGTTGAACTGGAAAATGCTAGTAAAGAGTTAAAACCAGGGATGTTTGCAGAGTTAGAAGTTTTCACAGATCAAACAGCGAGTCCTGTTGTAGCGATTCCTAGTTCGGCGGTGGTTGATGCGAACAATAAAAAACTGGTTTATGTACAGAATGGGAATGCTTTTCAATCTGTAGAAGTTACTTTGGGTGAAACTTCTGGGGATTTGGTGGAGGTAAAAACTGGTTTATTTGAGGGTGATTTGTTAGTTACTCAGCGTGCGCCACAACTTTACGCTCAGTCTTTGCGAGGTGGTAACGCAAAAGCTAAAAGTCAAAAGGAAGAAGTTAAAAGTAAAGTGGAAGATTCTGGTAGTGAGAATTTAGAATTGAATATTAACAATATTTCGCCTTTTTGGTGGGTGATTCCGGGGGGTGGTGCGATCGCTTTTGCGGCTTTTTGGTTAGGTCGCAGAACAAAACCTCAGATAAAATCGCCATCTCATGCAATAGTTTATAGTAGCAATAATGAGAAAGGTGAATTGTCTGTGTTGGGGAAGGGGGAGAGCGATCGCACAGTATAATAGATGAAGTGGGGGTAATCAGATGCCTTATAGCCAGTTTACCTTAGAGACAGTCGAACAAGCTTTTGGTCTAAGTATTATCGAAAAGCTTGATCTATTTAGCAATATTCCAGAAGCACCTATTAGCGATTTCTTAAAGCAATCTCTTGAATATAACACGCCTTTAGCATTAGAGATTGCCACCGAA
>JBAVZX010000640.1:0-12680 GCA_049589015.1 Phormidium sp.
GCGATCGCCTTTTCCTCAGAAATTGGTTGATAATTCTGTTTCTCTAACCATTCACTTAAATTTAATCCTTCTATTTTTTCCATTACCAAGCAGTGTATCACATCTTTACTGCCTTCTATTTGGTATTGAAAATATCCATCAGATTCTACTTTAGGAATTCCCGGATGTCGTAATTTCCTTAAAACTTTTGCTTCTTGTTCAAACAAATTAATCAGTTTTTTATCTTTGTGTAATAAACGTTTTAATACTTTTCTTTTCCCGTTATCATCAATTTCAAATATTTCTCCGCATCCCCCTTTATTCAAAGGTTGAATCACCCGATATCGTTGCTGTAAAATTAACTCAGCACCACAATTAATGCAGCACAATTTATTGGCATTTTTCGGATTGGATGGCTGCTTACAATTGGGATTTAAGCAATAGCTCATAATAGATCCCTAAGTTTACCCAATATTAATTATTCGATAATTTCTTAATTATAGCTTCCAGGTTATCGGTTGCATATCCCACCTCTAAAGGTGAATTTTTGGAAATTTCCGAGAGAACTTTATTTAATTGTTCCCGTAAACTCTGAGGATTTCTGACTATCTTACGCAGGATTTCTAAAATTTGTTGCATCATTGATAAGCTTTCATCTTCCTTTTGAGTTTTGTCTTCTTCTGCCAAATTCCAACAATAATGTTTAATAATTTCCATACTTTTAAATTCTCCAGTTTTCATGGCTTGGATAATTTCTTCCGCACTTTGATCGACTAAAAGGTTTTTAACATATTCCATCACCACTGGAGGTAAGGTAAAACCTGCTATATTTTTTTCAATTAGCGATCGCCTCCCCAAAGATTCCAATGCTTCAAATAATTTCAACTCTGATTCTGAAATCCACATATTTGTTTGTAGTTCTCTCAGGGAAACTGGATGACCAGAAATTGCTAACCAATTGGTAATTTCTTTTTCTAATTCCGATAAACGTTCAAACTCTTCCTCAATTAAATTCCGCATATCTCGTAAAACTAAAGTCGGTCGCTGTTTGAGGAATTGCACAACACTACCGCAAAAGACTTCTTGAATTGTCGTCGAAACTATCTTTAATGCTAGAGGATTGCCACGATAAAGTTTAATCAGCATTCCCCATTTAGTAGAATCGGATAATCCCTTAGCTTTGAGTATTTCTCCAGCATCAGTTTCCTTTAATCCTGCTACTTGCCAGGAACGAACAGGTAAAGTTTCTCCTTCTTGGAAAGCAATTTCTCTCGGCTTTTCCACACTGGTGACAATCAAACAACTTTGATGAGATTCTTCGCCTATTCGCCGCAGGAGTTCACCATATTCTTTATACTTATCTTCGTAATGTCCGGCGAAATCTCCCGATCGCAAAATGGTTTCTAAGTTATCTAAAATAATCAAACAACGAGAATTTTTGCAAATCTCTAAAATTTGGCTAATTCTATCTTCTGAATCCCCTAATTCAAAGTTTTCTTTGCGAGACAATATCGGAAGAATATCACCTAATAAATCTTTGAGAAGTAGGGGATGACGTAGCGATCGCCAAATCACATAATCAAAATTTTCTTGAAGTTTTTGTCCTAATTTTACTGACAGCGCCGTTTTCCCAATCCCTACCATTCCCAGTAATGCTACCAAACGACAGCGGTCGCTCACTATCCATTGTTCTAGTTTAGTGAGTTCTTCTTCACGACCGTAAAAATTTGACACATCTGGCGCTTCTCCCCAATCTTGGCAAGGCTGGGTGAGTGTTTCTGCGCTATCCTCCCGAACCGTTTCGCTTAAATTAGCCTGAATTGAGCCTTTTTGGTAGAAAGATATGAGAATTTGTTGTAATTTAGCCAATTTTCCTGGCCCTGCGCCACCAATGCGAAATTTTTTGTAAACTTCGCCTAATCGTTTCCGCACTGCTTCCGGCGTGATTTCGAGTTGGGTGGCGATCGCTAGAATCGATTTTCCATCCAACGCCATCGACAACACCGTTAACTCAGTGTTAGATACGCCATGTTCAGTTGCCACCATCCTCAGAAAATCCTGGGGTATCACAGCTATTTGCTCTTCTTAACTATAGATACTTCATTGTATATCGCTAAGTGAGTTTTGTCTAATCTAGATTTTCACTTAAGTTTTGTCCTTTAACTATGAGTTTTTTACGAATCTTCACTAAAAATCCTTGCCGCAATTGCGTATTATCACTTTATTTCTAGACTTAAGTGATATAACCCACATTCCGCACCCTGAACTGTCACAATCGGAAATTACGGAAAGAAAAAGGCTTTACTTATCACCGCAAGTACGGGAGAGTCCGATTTTACTTAGAAACCTGGTTTCTGGATTTAAACTCATCTTTAAAAAGTATTTTCGTAAGGAAGCCTGCTTTCTGCATAAAATATAACAATATTTTTTGGTGGCTCCAAAGTCAAAGAAAGGAATTTAAGGAAGATGAAAAAAGTAGTAGTAATAGGTGCCGGATTAGGGGGTCTTCCCACTGCTTATGAACTGCGACATTTACTGCCTAAAGAACAGATCATATTAATTTCAGACCAACCTAAATTTACCTTTATTCCGGGATTAATTAGAGTGGCTTTGCATCTTAACCCTTTAGAAGAAATTCAATTAGACTTGGCTAAATTGACCAAACAACATGGGATTGATCTGATACTAGGAAAAGTAGTTGATATTGATCCTGAAAGTAAAAATATTACTTGGGAAAATATCAGCGAACCAATTCAACAAGAAATAGTTGATTATGACTATGTAGCGATCGCCACAGGTGCTTCTTTTGACTTTGATGCTGTTCCCGGACTAGGGCCACATCAAGGTTACACTCACTCAGTTTGTACACCTGCTCATGCTTTACAAGCGCGAGAAGCATGGTTAAAATTTTTAGCAAATCCAGGCCCCTTGGTTGTAGGAGCAATGGCAGGAGCTAGCTGTTTCGGCCCAGCATACGAATTTTTACTCATGGCAGAGTGGGAATTGCGTCGCAGAGGATTGCGAGATCAAGTTTCAATTACTTATATTACACCAGAGCCTTATGCTGGACATTTAGGATTAGATGGGCTGAGTAATTCTAAAGAATTAACTGAAAAATTGCTGGAAAAAAGAGGGATTAAAGTATTTGAAAATGCCCAAATTACTAGCGTTGATGCTCAAGTAATTAGTTTAAAAAATGGCAGCAAAATCCCTTTTGAATATGCCATGATTTTGCCTAGTTTCTTAGGAGCGAAATTTATTCAAAACCTACCTGAATTGGGCAATGAAAAAGGATTTATTCCCGTACTTTCTACTTATGAGCATCCTAAATTTTCTTCAGTTTATGCTTTAGGCGTAACTGTAGAATTAAAACCACCTAAACCAGATTTTACTGCTCTTGGTGTACCCAAAAGCGGACAAATGGCAGAAGGAATGGGATTAGCGGTAGCCCACAACATTGCTATTAAATTAGGTAGAACTAACGATTGCTTGAAAACTGCAACTTTAGAAGTGATTTGTTTTGCTGAATTTGGCGATACAGGGATTGTTTATGTTGCTGCCCCTGTCTTACCAGACCCAAAAACAGGCAGAAGGCGCTACTCTTATGCCATGCAGGGACGGTGGGTTAATTGGGTAAAAGCAGCTTTTGAAAAGTATTTTCTCCTCAAGTTGAAGTTAGGATGGGGCGTGCCTTGGTTTGAATTATTAGGATTGCGAATTTTATTTGGACTATCATTATTAAAAAATTCTAATCTTTGAGTAATATTACTTATTGACATCCTCCGCTTTAAATATAACCATATAGTTATTAAAGCAAAAAACCAAACAGTTAGTTCCCAGGCAGTAATTTAAGAGGTTGATTTATGGGCAAACTATATGACGAATTAGAAAAAGATATTTTATATCAACATGGGATGAATGCCTGCTTGAATTGCGGTGTATGTACTGCGGTTTGTCCAGCAGCCGAATTTAATGATTATTCTCCCAGAGAAGTCATGAACACTGTGCAATCACAAAATGATGAATTGATAGAAGAATTGCTGAAATCCGACAAAATTTGGTTTTGTGGACAATGTTTTTCTTGTAAAACCAGATGTCCGAGAGGGAATAATACCGCTTCAGTAATTCTTGCCTTGCGCCGACTTTCGATTCGTCACGGTTATTTTGCTGAATCCGAAAAAGGCAGACAGCAGTTATTTGCCAAGCGAGTATTTGGGGAAAATATGCTGAAACGAGGCTACACCTTATTAGCTGAAAATATTACCCCGGCTCACTTCCCAGAATTAGGAGAAAACTGGGAATACTATTACGAACATAGAGAAGAAATGCGCCAATGGTGGGACGTGCCAATGGACTTAGAAAATAGTGCTGGTTCTCACCGAGTTATTCCCGAAAAAGACATGGAAGAATTACGGGAAATTTATAAAGTAACAGGTGCAATGGAGTTAATGGATGCCGTAGAAAAAGGCATGGAAAAGAAACTCGGTAGCAAGAAAGAAGTTGAAAAATACTGGCAAAATTGGGTAGAAACCGCTGATAGCAGAAACTACGAACTTCAAGACGACAAATAGAGAACAAAGAGAGAACAAAGAGAGAACAAATAGGGAGAAGCAGGATGAAAGTAGCAGGAAAGAACTTGGCTTGGGAAAGACATAACAAGCACGTACCAACAGTAGATGAAGAAGGCGGAAAATTGTGGGGTTGTTTTCGGAGTTGCTTTCTGCAAAGCGCCGCACCTTACACCGAAGGTATTGCTTATAAAATCCTTAAAAATGATTTGGGTATGGAACTGCGAGAAGCGCCGGGACACACTTCTTGTGGGGCAATTGGATATCATGGCGATGTGTCAAACTTAGAAACACAAATGGTAGTAGCGGCACGAAATTTTTCCGTTGCTCATCATGAATTAGGTGTAGATAATCTCTTTTCATTTTGTGTTACTTCTTTTGCTAATTACACAGAAGTAATTAAACTTTGGGAAGAAGAACCAGAGTTGAGAGAATATACAGAAAAAACATTAAAAGAAACTACGGGACGAGAATTTTGGGTTCCTCATGTATCAGGAGGAAGACCTTCTGTGGTTCATGCTTCAGATGTTTTCTTTGCCAATCGGCATAAATTAGCAGAAAAAGCCAAGTATAGTTTGAAAGGAATTAAGGCGGTCGATCATATTGGATGTCACTACGCCAAGATTTTTCCTGATCATGCAATGGGTGGTGCTGAATTTCCGCAAGTTTTAGTCGGGATGTTAGAAGCTTTTGGTGCTGAGATTGTTGATTATCCTGAACGTCGGCATTGCTGCGGTATGGGTTTCCGGCAATGTGCTTTTCCAGAAAATAGAGACTACACGGCAAGTAGTGTTTATAAAAAAATGAAAAGCTTGAAGGAAGCACACCCAGATTGCAATTTAATTCTTACTAATTGTCCGGGATGCACTGTGTTTTTAGATGCTGAACAAGGAACCATCAAAGATGTTTTGGAAGAAGAATTTGATGTTAACATTTTGGATTATGCACAACTAACCGGGTTGTTGTTAGGTTACGATCCATTTAAAGATTGTGGATTAAATGCTAAAGTGGTTCCTATAGAACCTTTGTTGGATAAAATTGGCATTCCTTACGATAAATCAAAAACTGCTGAGGAACGCAGAAGACCTTTTTAACTGAGATGCACTCCTGAGCAGAGCCTCTGTTTTTCGTTCCCAGGTTCAACCTGGGAACCAGATCTGGAAATTAGTTGTTGTCAAAATTCACTTCAAGGATTAAAGTAATGAGCAAAAATGTAGTTGTCATTGGTGGTGGTGTTTCGGGAATGGCTGCTGCTGGAAAACTTCGAGAATTCGGATATAATGTAGTTTTGATTGAAAAGAAAGCCGAAGTTGGTGGTCATGTTAAGAATTGGTATAAAGTTTTTCCTGATTTTACAGATGCTTCGGAAATTATTAGTAATTTGAAGGGAAATTTGCAGGGGATTAAGGTTCTCACAAATACGACAGTAACTCAAATTTCCGGTTCAGCACCAAACTTTAAAGTTATTACCTCTAATGGTGAAGAAATCGAGGCAGCAGCAATTCTGGTGGCTACAGGTTTTCAACCTTTTGATGCTTCGTTGAAAGAAGAATATGGTTATGGAATTTATGATAATTCAATCACTTCTATTGAACTGGATGCGATGTTAAAGCATCAAACAGTGAAAACTAGCAAAGGCCAAATTCCTAAGAAAATAGCACTGATTCATTGTGTTGGTTCTCGTGATGAAAAGGTGAATAATAATTATTGTTCGAGAGTTTGCTGTACGAATACGATTAAGTTGGCGATCGAAGTTAAGCAACAAATTCCTGATGCAGAAATTTATTGCCTCTACATGGATATTCGGGTTTTTGGTCGCGGTTATGAGGAGTTGTACAGAACATCTCAAGAAAAGTATGGCGTTCAATTTATCCGGGGTCGGCTTTCGGAAGCTAATGAAAAAAATGATGGTACTTTATTATTAAGAGTTGAAGATACTTTAACCGCAAGACCAATGCGATTGACTGTTGATCTTTTAGCTTTAATGGTGGGAATGTGCGGTAATTCTGAACTGTCAGAAGTGGCTAATTTGAAAGTTGGCATAGATCGGTTTTATGAAACTGCCAATATGCAATATTCTAACAATTCTTCTCACAGAAAAGGCATTTTCTTAGCAGGTACAGCAACTGGGCCAAAGGCTATTGTAGAGTCGATTACAGATGGGCGATCGGCAGCTTCAGAAATGGCAGCTTTTTTAGTTAACACGGAAGCAAATTCAAGTTTGAATGGTCAATTAGTAAGCACAATCTCAGTTTAACTTCACTAAGGTTTAAAACAATGGCAGCAAAGAGATGTTTTTTTGGTATGAAGGTCGATCGCCAAGTTGATGGCGATAAAATGAACTCAGATTTCCTCAAAAAAGTGATAGCTGAAGGTGGAGATGGTGCAGCGATCGCCGCTTGTATGCAGTGTGGTACTTGTAGTGGTGGATGTACGAATATTGACCGCATGGATATATCACCGAGAAAGCTAATTTTAATGGTGCAAAGAGGTGATTGGGAAACAGTTCTGAAAAGCGAAAGTCTTTGGTTATGCACATCTTGTTATACCTGCACTTCTAGATGTCCCCGTGGAGTTAGACCTTCCGATGTGATTGAAGCGGTAAAAGCGATCGCCATTCGTGAAGGAATCGAGAATGATTCCACCCGTTTCAATCAAATATTTGTCGAATTAGTTCAGAAAAGAGGCATCCTCTTTGAGCCGGAATTAATGCAGAGATATGGCGGTATTGAAGCAATGATTGAACAAGCAAAATTGGGAATTAAATTAACTTTAAAAGGTAAGATGTCCCCATTCCCAGCCAAAGTTAAAGACCCCAAAAATTTCAATGAAGTTTTAGAAAAAGCGAGTCAGAAATGAAATATTCGTACTATCCTGGATGTAGCCTGCATACAACCGCTAAAGAGTTTGATATCTCCACCCAAGTTGTCATGAAGGAACTAGGAATTGAACTACAAGAACTGGAAGATTGGTCTTGTTGTGGAGGTTCCGTAGCTGCTGGGGTTTCTCATGATGTTGGCATGGCTTTAGCTGCGAGAAATGTCGCTTTAGCCCAAAAGCAAAACCTCGATCTTTTAGCATCTTGTTCTGGTTGTTACAATAAGTCTGCTAGAGCAGCCAAAGCATTAGAAAATGAAACCGAAAAAGAAAGAATTAATGCCATTCTTTCCGAAATGGGAATATCGGTTTCTGACTACAATATCAGAGTGAGAAATGTTGTAGATGTTTTAGCTAATGATATTGATATTTCCTCCAAAATTAAAAGACCATTACATGGTTTAAAAGTTGCCTGTTATTATGGTTGTCTGTTGACTCGACCAGCAGATATCACTGGATGGGATTCTCCTGTTTTTCCCATGTCAATGGATAGGTTATCTGAAATCTGTGGTGCCGAAGTAGTAGATTTCCGGTCAAAAACTAAGTGTTGCGGAGGCCCAATCCTTGTACCAAAAGAAGATGTTGTTTTTGATTTAACAAAGCAACTATTAGATGAAGCAGTATCTTTAGGCGCAGATTGCATTGTTTTGGCTTGTCCCTTATGTGCTACTAACCTAGAATTAAGACAGCCAGATATTGAGAAAAAATACAATGTTTCTTACAATCTGCCAATTCTTTATATCACTGAAATAATTGGGTTAGCTTTAGGGATTAAACCAGCAAAATTGGGAATTAACAAGCATATTGTTTCGCCAAAATCTGTTTTAGCTAAATTGGGAATCTAAGTTATCCACAAAAATCTAAATTCCGCACTTTCCTGGTTTCACACTGGAAAAGTGCGGAATTTGGGTTAGAGTATAATAAAATAGTTGTTTTCATTAAGTGGGTCGTATTGAGAATAATCGACCTATTTTTTTGCTAAGAATAGATAAAAACCTTACAAAGTAAGGAATCGATCGATTCTTGTTGCCCCGTCAGGGCTAAATTAAACCGGGAGATCTGAAAAATGAGTGATCGATTGCTCAACCAACTTGGCGATTTGATAGGGGGATCATTTTCCTTAAATCAAGAAGCGTTCCAAAAAATTGTCAGTCTACCAGAAGGACGAACTATTGTAATTCTGGTTGTCCTGATTGCCGGACTTTCATTGGCAATAGGACAGAGCATTATTTTATTCATTAATCGAGTCAAGCCAATCCGGTTTTTTTTCAGCCTGTTACTGAATGGAATTTTATTTGTCTTTGGATTTTTGTTTCTGGTGTTTAGCACCTGGCTCACAGGCTGGTTGCCCGGATTTGTGCAGGTGTCATCCAGCGATCTAATTAGAGCCTTGGGACTAAGTTATTCACCCTTAATGTTCAGTTTTTTGGGTGCTCTACCATACTTAGGAGTACCGATTCTCCATCTGTTATCAGTTTGGCATTTGCTGGCAATGGTTACTGGAGTGAGTGCCAGCGCCCAAGTCAGCGGTGCTAATGCTTTTGCTCATGTAGCATTTGGCTGGTTTACACTGCAACTGTTACAGGCGACAATTGGCCAACCGATCGCCAAGCTAGGACAACAACTCACACAAAAAGTTGCAGGCGTTGATTTAGTCAACAAGCGGTCAGAATTAGCAGAAATTGCTCAATCTGGCTTAGGGGCAAAAGTTTCCCCGCCCCGATCTCGTCGCTCAGTAAAAATATCAGAAGACAAGTCTGCCTCCGCATCTATATCCCGATTCTCGCAACAATCCGCTGTCACAGAACTATTCCCCGCTGCCACCAACCGCTCAACAAGTATTGCTACAGTTCAAATACCATCTCAAAACACTGGGGCGACAATCGGAGCCCGTTTAACCCATTGGATACAAAGCATTCCTCAAGTAATTCGACTAGGAATGATCTTGCTTGGGATGATCCTATTATTTTTAATTATTGCCATTTTGCTGCGTCCGATTCGGAATAGCTTATTTGGTTGGCATGAAAGTCTCCCCCGATTCATCCGCTGGATCTTTGATCTGACCTGGATTGGAGTGATTGCAATGGTCTTTGCAGGGCTTCTCGCTCCCCTAGAAGCATTAGGCTGGTGGGCAGGCTGGTACGGCGATCAAGTAGACACCGATCCCGTTTCCAAACTTCCACCCCCGCCTGTCAATCAAAACCATCAATCCATTTCCCGCTACGTGATCTATTTAGATGGAGTAGGTCAATCAGGCGAAGCTTATACACCAGACGTGGTTGATTTTATCCAGGCACTTCAGCCAGTTTTGCCGGAAGATGTAACCTTTGTCCAAGGGTTGATGATGTATTCAGTGTTCAATCAGCCTTTAATCGAAGATCGTCCTCTGGCATGGGTTTGGCGCTTAGCAGACAAAATGCGTTGGGAAAATCCTACAGCACTGTTGGGCTTTATGGTAAATCTCCGTAATGCCTGGGTTGTTGCTGTGTCTGCCGATCAACGATATGGCCCAATCTATAACCAGGGAATTGCTCAGGTACTCTACAACGGCTTGATTCAAAGAGGTTATCAACCGGGAGAAGCTATTCCTATTACCTTAATCGGCTACAGTGGTGGCGCACAAATGGCAGTTGCAACAGCACCTTACCTAAAACGTGCTTTAGGCGCTGATATTGAGGTGATTTCTCTTGGTGGTGTGATGAGTGCCAACAATCAATTTTTGAAATTGGAGCATCTTTACCATCTAGTCGGCGATCAGGATGTGGTTGCCGCAATCGGCCCAGTTCTGTTTCCGGGACGACGAAAATGGCTTCCTCTATCCTATTGGAATCGGGCCTTGCGTAAGGGCAAAATTAGTGAAATCTCCCTTGGCCCAATGGGACACCAAGTTCCTGGGGGAATCATGGACCCTAACGCCTTTTTGCCTGATGGTCAGAGTCACCTGCAACATACGATCGCAATTATCCTCTCCATCCTAGAAGGCCGTTTTTGGATTGACACACCACGCCCACACAGGAAAATTAGCAACTATGAAGTGTATAAGCAAGCTGATTTTAATAACTATACTTATTATCCCTTAACTCAAACGGTCGATTTGCAATGGTATCGTCCGATCGCTCCCTGGATTGGTCGTTTGATTCTGCCTCAACCTTCGGAACGTTCTCAGGTGCGGGGAGTTTGGTTGGAAGTGCATCACGCGGCTCAGGGCTATGAATCACTGGTAGGACAGAAAGTAATACTGCGTTGGGTGGATGATCCGACTGTGAAACAATGGGTACGAGCCGTCACTCATGACGTTCACTTCAGTGTTGATGCTGAATATTCTAGTCAGTATGGTGGCAGCATTCACCCAGAACGAGTTAACCACTGGCAAAAAGTCGGGCCATTAGAATCTCTGGCAGCCTCCCATCCCACAGATGATTTGATTGTCATGCTGGAAGGAGAAGTTCAGGTTGGGGAGGAACTTGAGCAGAGGAGTCGGGAAGCAGCGGGGCAAAACTCTTTAACTGAAAAGTCTCCTAGTTCCCAGACAGTTCTTTATATTCGCAGTCAACCCGTTGAGATTACCGGACGATATTATGGGTTGGTAAGGTTTGAAAGTCCGATCGCAGATACCGATCGCTTCCCAGTCAAGCATTTTAATCCCGCTACACGCCAGTTTGATGGGATGACAGAAGTAGTACGCTTACCTCAAGTGATCTTGACTCCCAGCTATGGTAGCTATCCTTCAACAACTTATAACCTGGAAAAATCACCGCTAAATGAAACAGGTTGGTATATCTATGGAGCTAAGGATGCTGCTGGATACTTTGTTGTACAGGCATTGGCTCCCCGATCGCTATTTCGCCTCCAGCCCGATCGAGTGGTATTTGGCAGCCTTGCCTCCTACCGCTACATCCGAAAGGAATCTTGGGCAAATGCGATCGCACAAAAAGGTAAAATCTCATCTGTACTTTGTGTCGGGCATCGTCGAACAGAGCCAATCCAGGATGCGATCGACGATTGGAAAGTCGGCGACAAGGCACTCTTATTGCACGTTTATGGTGGTATTGGTGGCAACAAGAAAGAACCAGCCGCAGCAACACCGATCTTTTTTGGTCACTTCTCTTACGGACTCGCCACTGTAATTCACGATCCGCTCAGTGATGAACGACGGTTTGAGATTCAGTATTACCAGGTATATAGCCACAATATTGACGGTTTAACCGCTGGAACACTACACTGGTCGCGGTACATGGGCGATCGCCAATTTGGTTGGTTGGGCACTCGCCCCGTTTGCGACATTTTGATTAAGTTTGAGCCATTTACAGCTGAATTAGACATCAACAACAGAGGGCGATCGGCACTCAGTATTATGTTAAGCCAACTGGAGGCAATGACCGCCCGCTACCGAATTGGAGATGGCACAGGAGCAAGCTACGTTGGCCCAGCAAATAATTGCGCCCAAGACTCCAACCAAGCATTGTTTGCCAGCATTCGCTCCCTCTCCAAATCAATCAACACTAATCAAACCTTAGTACAAACCTGGCTGACAAATAATCCCTCACAAGCACAGCACTACCAGCAACTCGTAAACGTGAAAACAAACCTATACCGTAAATTGCAGCCTTTTGGTTCTCCCCGTGCAGACTGGGAAGCCAATGAATTTAATTTAGGCACTACCCTCGAAGATGAACCATTGCGAAACCTGTGGTTTGGTTTGAGCAGCTGGCGAACACTTCTACCTCGTAAGGCAAGCGATACTATTGTTCAAGTTTTTCTCAAGCATGGCGCTGCTGTCTGGGTACTCCGCACTAATCAAGTTGGTGGGTACGATCCAGATATCGAACCTATCCCACCAATTACAATCTAAACGACTTCTGCAATGATGATCATGCAATATATTCGCTCTACCATCCTACCCTCAAAACCAGCCCAACTTCTGATCCAAACCGGAATGAAGTGGGATCGGGATAATTGTCCAGGGATGGCAGCTTCTCTATCTTACTTCGCTCTGTTCTCACTATTTCCCATACTATTAGTTATTTTGAGCGTAATTGGTTCATTCATTGGGCCGAACACTGAAGCATTTAAAGCTATTCGAGAAACAGTAGAGCGGTTTTTACCTCCAGAAGTTCATGATCTGATTAAAGAAACAGTGATTGCGCTCAACCAAAATAGCGTTGGGGCGGGAATCATTGGATTTGTTTTACTCTTATGGGCAGCTAGTTCAGTTTTCGCCATTCTCAGGAGTTCAGTTAATAAAATTTGGCGATC
>JBAVZX010000641.1:0-3984 GCA_049589015.1 Phormidium sp.
TACTATGGGCGGTTGCTGCTAAACGCAAATTATTTAAATCCATCCCAGAACCATTATCCGCTACTCGCACTCGCCAAAGTTGAGCCCAAACAGAAATAACAATTCTGGTTGCACCTGCATCTAAAGAATTTTCGACTAATTCCCTAACTACTGCTGCTAAACAGTCAATTACTTCGCCAGCAGCTATTAAATTTACAACTTCTTTAGGTAAGCTTTGAATAGGGGAAGATGCCATAAAATTAAGTTTAAGGGAAAAAGAAATTAATTTATTGCTGAGTTAATCAGTGATAGCGATCGCTGGGAAAACTATCTTACAACATAAAGCAAAATCAACTCCTCTCTACCGAAAGAAAGAGAGTTGCAGATCTCTATGCGATCTCCCCGAAGAAAGATTAATTCAGTGCGACACCTAGCTAGATTTTTAACAGATGTAGTTGCGGAAAGAAACATGGAAAATAACCTGGAAAATCTGTCAGACAAGATCCACGAGGCGCAAGACACCGTTAAAGAAAAGCTGTCTGATGATATTAAATACTCTGGCGATAAAGTTTCCGAAGCGATTTTAAATGCTAAAGAAAAGATGCCCAAAATTACTCCCACTCCTCCGGGAATGAAAGCTCAGTCTTCGGCTAACGATTTAAAATCTCGTTTAGAGTGGGGCGAACCAGCATTTACTATTTTCGATGTGCGCGATCGCGAAACCTACAACAATGGTCATATCATGGGCGCAATGCCGATGCCAAAGGAACAATTATCACAAGGGATTGAACCATCTCCTTCCTTAGCCCTCAATCGTGATATTTACGTTTATTCTGACAGCGACGAGCAAACTTCTCAAGCTGCCAGCCAACTGCGTAACTCTGGCTTCGTCAACGTTTCCGAACTCAAAGGTGGTTTAGCGGCTTGGAAAGCGATCGGTGGGCCAACTGAAGGTGTAGTTGAATCTATGTCTCCTCCAGATGCAGGCGACTATAACGTAGTCAGCCGGATCTCTCAGTCTGCCAATCAGTAATTACTGCATTGTAATCATTGTAGAGACGTTGTGTGCAACGTCTCTACAATGTTTGGTGAGTTTTGGCTACCAACTATCGCGGGGACTAATAGAAAACTTGATTTGCAGCTTTTAAATTTTGAATTTTAATTTTTGAATTGCTGAGTTTAAAAACTCATAGCTTCATAACTCTTGGCTTCTAATTCCAACATCGCATCAATCATTTGTTTGGCATTATAAAGTGATTGTCCCATGTTGCTTACCCTAACACCGTATTGAATACCTTCATAATTCCATTGCAGCCACATTTCGCCTTTTCTCTTAAATGGCCTAAGATAAATGGGAATTGCATGATAAGTAGTAACAGGGGTTGATTTAACCATTGCTTTAGCTCTCGCTCCTTGACGCTTTAGTATGTTTTTGTAACTAACGAGCAGCTTGCACCCCGATTTTTTGCTTGTGTTCACTATAGTTAGCTAATTCATCAATACTTATATATCTAACAATAATTTTATTTTCTTAAATCTATCTTAAGTCCTTCTTTCTTTAAGCTCGTGCATAGTAGATTGGCAAAGTTACGGTGATAGTTGTTCCTACTCCTACTTCACTTTCTATTGCTATGTTGCCTTTGTGTAATTCGACACATTTTTTCACTACGGATAAACCTAATCCAATGCTTTCTAGATTACCAATATTGCTACCTCGATAAAACCACTGCATTACCGTCAATTAGGGAATCATTGACTAACGGACTGAGGGTATATTCGTAATCTTCTATGCCGTTAATTCCATACAAAGTGAATTATTAAGGGGATTCTTTTCCCGGACGTTCTTGACTTTGTACTGCTTCCATTTCCAACTCTGCTATATCAGTTTCCATTGCTAATTGAGGATCAACTGAGTTGTTTTCTGTTTCTAATGGTTTGTGAGCTAAATGAACTAATTTTTCGCCAATTTCAGCAATAGATAATACATAATCTATTGGAACATTTTCGATCGCACTCCGAGGCATTCCATCATAAATTGCTTCTTCGGGATTTTGCGTGATCGCTATTCCACCTTGTTTTTTTATTGCTAATAAACCTCCTGTACCATCATCAAGTGTTCCCGATAACACCACACCAACTACTCTTGATTTGTACACCCGCGCAGCTGAGAGAAACAGCGGATCAACTGCTGGGCGATGGCGGTTTTCTTTTGGGTCATGAGTTAACCGAACATATTCTGGTTTAATTAATAAATGAAAATCGGGAGGCGCAACATAAATATGTCCCTGTTTAATTGCTTCACCATCTTTGGCATGAGAAACTGATAAAGAGGTACAACGTTGGAGAATATTTGGTAGCAGACTAACACTGTGGGGCGAAATGTGAACCACGACAAAAATAGCTGCTGCTATGTCTGCTGGTAGATTCTGAACTAATTGAATTAGTGTTTCTACCCCACCTGCGGAAGCTCCGATTACAATGATGTCGTGTCCTCGCATATATTTAAAATCTTTATATTCTTTATTTTACTCGAAAAACTTACTTTTAATTCAAGTAATTTTGAAGAAATTATTAATAAATTTCTCTAAAATATTCCTTGTGATATCCTAAAGAATTAAAAATATTATACAATTAGATTATGATTGACTTCCAAGAAACTAAGCAAGAATTACTTCCTAGTTGTTTTTTTGACATTATTGCGATCGGTGCATCTAGAGACGGAATTAAAGCTATTACTAAAATAATATCAGAGTTACCCGTAGGATTTCCTGTGCCTATAGTTATAGTTGAACATTTGTCTCCTGAGTATCAGAGCTATTTAGCGGAAATTTTCGCACGGCGGACAAAGTTAACAGTTAAGCAAGCAGAAAATGGAGAACAACTACAAGCAGGGGTTGTTTATATTGCGGTACCAAATTATCATTTATTGGTTAATCAAGACCACAGCCTTTGCTTTAGCGAAAGTGCAAAAGAACATTTTGTCCGTCCGGCGGTTAATGTATTATTTGTTTCGGTTGCCGAAATTTATCAGCAGCGAGCGATCGCAATAATTTTAACAGGTGGTGACAGCGATGGTGCAGCGGGAGTCCAAGCAATTAAAAAGATGGGAGGAATAGTTATTGCTCAGGATGAAGCGACATCCACCGCCTTTGGGATGCCTAGTGCTGCAATTAATACAGGTTGTGTTGATTTTATTTTGCCAATCGATAAAATAGCAGAAGCGATCGTTAATTTAGTGAACAAAGGGGTGATCGCATGAGCAACATGACACCACAAGACCCAGATTTTGAAGCATTACTACAATATTTAAAAGGTAATCGGGGCTTTGATTTTACAGGTTATAAACGTCCTAGTTTAATGCGGTTAATGAAAAAGCGCATTCAACGGGTAGGGGTAGAAAATTATAATGAGTATTTAGATTATTTAGAAGTACATCCCGGAGAACTAAACGAGCTTTTTGATTCTTTATTACTTAACGTTACTACCTTTTTCCGCGATCCAGCAGCTTGGGAAGTTTTAAATCAAGAAATCATTCCCAAAATTCTCGGAGCTAAACCAAACAATGAACCAATTCGGGTGTGGAGTGCTGGTTGTGCATCTGGGGAAGAAGCATATACAATTGCGATCGTACTTGCCGAAGCTTTAGGCACAGAAGCATTTAAAAATCGGGTCAAAATATATGCAACGGATTTAGATGAAGATGCTTTAAATCAAGGTCGTCAAGCAGTTTATTCACCGAAAATTTTGCAAAATTTCCCAGCGGAACTGCTTAGTAAATACTTTGAAACTTCGGGAAATAACTACGTTTTTCGTACCGAATTAAGACGCTGTGTAATTTTTGGTCGTCATGATTTAGTGCATGATGCACCAATTTCTCGCCTGGATTTATTAGTGTGTCGCAACACCTTAATGTATTTTAATGCAGACACTCAGGTGCGGATTTTGTCACGCTTTCACTTTGCTTTAAATGATACGGGATTTTTGTTTGTTGGCAAAGCAGAAATG
>JBAVZX010000642.1:0-10763 GCA_049589015.1 Phormidium sp.
GAATAATATTAGCGAAGATGTACAACTACCAAATGTTGTTTATGCTTATCAACTTAATTTAAGTTGATTTTTTTTCCCTTATTCAATTTCTCCGCTAGCTTTTTTGAAAATTTCTCTTAAACAATGCCTAATTGAAAGGTAAAGAAATTCTTGATTTGGAGCCATCCCATTTCTCTCAATTAACTTAATCAAATCATTTAATTGAGTGATTAAATTTTTGACCTGTTCATCTTGAGGATTCGTTTTATTAGCCATGCTGACAATCATTTGAGTATCCATTTTCAGCAAGTTAATCAATATTCGGTTGTATTCTTCAAATCTCTGTTCGAGTACTTGATTTAAGGTGGAAATTAATTCATTCATGGGATAGCAATCACTAATTTGAGTTACTGTTTTGACTGGATTAAGGCGCAATAATTTTTAGGGGATCTGAATCACCTAAAAGAGGATATTCAATAGCGTTTTACTGATTGAGTTGCAAACGCAATTGGAAAAGTTGAATGGTAACTTTAGTCAGGCAAATTCATCTGTGTAGTCGCTCACAAAGAAATTATTTGAAGTCACAAGCTAGGAAGCAATCAATTATGGGTAGATGCAGAAAATCTGCGAATTTGGTAGGAATGCACCTAGCATTAATGAAATAGAAAAATTAGAAAAAATAGGCTATAAATAGCACTAAATCTATACTTTCCTATCCTTTCTATCGGTTGAGCTTTGGTGATTGCTTTATTGCATATAGAGGAATACCAATTAAAAAACCAATATTCCGGATCAGTCTGTCAGTTTTGAAAACTGGTTTATTTATTAGCAATATATGAAATTTTTGTGATTTTTTTATTAAGGTAATCTTTTCTTTAGAAATTGTAGTAGAATTCATAAAAAATACTTTTTTGGGAATTCTAATTGATAAAAGACTAAATATTAATGCAAAATGATGCCAAGAAATATCTGACATTTCTTGGCATCATTATTAAACAATAATTCACTATAAGCCCAAAGCTAAGTATTGACAAATTTCTTTGCTTTCTTGTTTCTCTAAATTCTTAGATTCAGAAGCTGTTCGCAATTCGGGTTTTTGAGCCAAAGTCATGTAAATATAGGCTAGGAGTTCCATAGTTTAACCTCGCAATTTTTTTAGTTCTATTGAGACACCAGGGAAATTAGATTGAAGTTGCACTAGCATAAATATCAGATTCCTCTCACAGTGTTACTTAGAGTAGGAAACTGATCAGGCCGTAAGATTACTGAGTGCTAGGGTTAAACTTTCCCGTATTCTTACTTATCGATCAGTATAGATTAATGTTTTGCTTCTGATCTATCTAGATATACATACACCCCATATCATCAGTTTTCAGGAAAGTTTTGCTAAATTTTTACACCCGCAACCAATAACCACGTATTTATCCTAAAGATATAGTACAATTAAGGTCTTTTCAGTCTCTTTTGAGACAAATTTTAACCATTACCGTAATACTACTTAAGTGATTTGACTGAGAAAAAGTTAAAAATTCATTAACGCGATGATTTATAATGGAACTCTGAGTCTTGATCGCCCTACAGTGGCAAAATAAGATTAGTAGCGATTACACCAACCCTCCCCGATGCAAATTCCTCGCCTGCATCCAGACACGATCGAACAAGTTAAACAACGGGCTGATATTGTAGAAGTCATCTCGGAAAAAGTCGTTTTACGCAAACGAGGTAAAGATTTCCAAGGTTTATGTCCATTTCATGATGAAAAATCTCCCAGTTTTAGCGTCAGTCCGCACAAGCAAATGTATTATTGCTTCGGGTGTCAAGCTGGGGGAAATGTAATTACTTTCCTCATGGAATTGGAAAAACAATCTTTTGCTGATGTGGTGTTAAATTTGGCGCGACGCTATGCGATACCAGTGCAAACATTGGAACCGGAACAACGTCAAGAACTGCAACGCCAACTAACTTTAAGAGAGCAATTATTTGAAATTTTAGCAGTAACATCGGCGTTTTATCAACACGCTTTGCATCAACCTTCAGGAAAAGCAGCGTTAGAATATTTGCAATCAGAACGGCAATTAAATGATGAAACTATTCAAAAATTTCAGTTAGGTTATGCGCCTGCGGGATGGGAAACTCTTTATCGTTATTTGGTAGAACAAAAGAAGTTTTCGGTTCAATTAGTAGAACAAGCGGGATTAATTCGTCGGCGCAAGGAGTCGCAAGTTAGCTATTATGATTATTTTCGCGATCGCCTAATCATCCCCATTCACGATCTCCAAGGTAAAATCATCGGTTTTGGTGGCAGAACTCTCACCGATGAACAACCAAAATATCTCAACTCTCCCGACACACAACTATTTAATAAAGGCAAAACTTTGTTTGCTTTAGATAAAGCGAAAGATGCGATTTCTAAGCAAGATTTAGCAGTGGTGGTGGAAGGTTATTTTGATGCGATCGCACTTCACGCCAAAGGAATTACTAACGCCGTCGCCTCCTTGGGAACTGCTTTAAGTTTAGACCAAGTAAAACTACTTTTACGTTACAACGAATCCAAACAATTAGTTTTAAATTTTGACGCTGACAAAGCAGGTAATACCGCAGCGAAAAGAGCAATTGGAGAAATCGCTAACCTAGCTTATCGGGGAGAAATTCAACTCCGCATTCTCAACCTTCCCAATGGCAAAGATGCCGATGAATACTTAAAAACCTATTCCGCCGAACAATATCAAAATTTATTAAATGAAGCGCCTTTGTGGTTAGCTTGGCAAATTGAACAATTATTAGAAACCAAAGACCTAAAACAAGCAAATCAATATCAGCAAGTTGCTGAAGAAATGGTGAAAATTCTTGGTAACATTATCGACGATAATCAGCTAACCTATTATGTTAATCAATGCGCCGAACGCTTGAGTAAAGGTGATTCTCGGCAAATACCATTAATTTCTCAAAATCTCCTCAACAAAGTTATTCAGTATTGGAAAGCGCAATTACGTGATAATCAATCTCTACAAATACCGTTGTTAGTGGAAAATATAATTAAACGTAACTATCCTCAAGTCAACCCCCAAGTTCGCATTATTAAAAATCAAAAAAATGACACAGAAAAAGTAGTTACTACCCAACGAGACGACCTTTTAAAAATCGCTGAAGCTTTATTGTTGCGTCTTTATATTCACTGTTCCGAATATCGTCAAGATATTATTAATGGTTTAGAAAAACATGAACTAGAATTTAGTTTTTCCCATCATCGATTTTTATGGCAAGAAATTCAAGAAATTGATATTACTTTAAGTTCGGAAAATCTTATTTCTAAACTGCAAAATAAAGCAGTGGAATTTCCCCAAGAAATAGCACAAGCTTCCCGCTTATTTATTTTAGACGAAATGGCAGAAGCAAACCTTTATCGAGCAGGGGAATTAATCAAAGCAGCGCTAATTCGCATGGAACAAATTATGTGCGAAAAACAAGCTCGCTGCTTTTTAACACTTTTTGAAAAAAACGATAGTTCTACAGATCCAGAAATTAAGCAAAAATATTACCAAGAATTCCTGCATTATAAGCAACGGAGTATGGAATTAGATCGGCAATGCCAAGTTTCCATCTCCGATTTATTACAACTTTAAGGGCACATTAAAGTTTCGCGGGTATCACGTCCTGTAACAGGATTAGTACCTGTAGCGATTTGACAAAGCACTTCTAGCTGATCATCCCGCAATAAAACATCGGTGAAATCAGCACCTTCAATATTTGCGCCTTCAAACTTAGCATTGAAAGCAAAAGCGCCTTCTAAAATTACATCCTTCAAATTAGCTTTGGTAAAACGAGCAGTTGCGATCGTCGAGTAGGAAAGATCGGCACCTTCCAAATTAGCATATAAGAAATTAGCCCCGTAAAGACTCACTCCCCGCAAATCGGCATGACTGAAATCGCTACTGCGGAGATTTGCTTTAGTAAAGCTAGAATCAGTTAATACCCGATTAGAGAAATCTGCACCAACCAAAGCTTCATTGTTATAAACCAATGCTAAAACTGGGGTGGAAGTTCCCAGAAAAGCTACTAAGCAAATTACTGCCCAGAGCCATAAACTGAGTAATATTCTCGAAATCCGCTTGTCTAGTCGAAAATTCATGCTGGTTACAGTTAATGGCGAATCGTTCAGTATCTAATTATCCCGATTTCGGTGCATTAGGAGAAGACCTAGTAGCACAATGGTTGCAAGAACAAGGTTGGGTGGTTCTGCATCGTCGCTGGCGGTGCCGTTGGGGAGAGTTAGACATCATCGCCGAGAACCAGTCAAATTTCTTGCTGTTTGTCGAAGTCAAAACTCGGAGTCGCGGAAATTGGGATCATGATGGTTTATTATCGATTACTCCCCAAAAACAAGCCAAACTTTGGCAAACCGCACAATTATTTCTGGCTTCAGGAGATTTTGCAGATAAAATCTGTCGATTTGATGTAGCTTTAGTGACTTGTCAAAGGCTTAAAAATAATTTATCTCAAGAAACCAATTTTAATTGTAGTGTTACTACGAATTATTCTTACTTTAGCCCCCTAAAAAATACAGATGACTTAACTCAACAGCCAACTGTAAATTTTGCGGAATATCAACTCGTTTTACAACACTACTTTGAGTCAGCAATAAACTTTGATTTTTAATTTGTCATCTATCAAAAGTATTATGTGTTAAATCTCTATTCTCACACTTATGACTGATGACAAATTGCTTGAAATATTAGGTTTTATGCTAAAGTTTCTGGGCAATATCCTAACCCATTGACGAATTGCTTACGGAATGTCTCAATTTCCTCTTTGTCTGGTCTACCATGAGACACGATCGCTACTTGATAGCGGCGCATTACTTCAATAGGTGGTTCGCCTGCATCCAAACTCCAAAGTGCCATCTTCACGCGGACTTCGGGTTGGTAGGGAATGCCTAATTCACTGAGATAAGCTCTAAAGTTGCCGTCTAGATAAGAATCTAGTGGCTTACTCATTTTTACTTTAATTACCCAACCGTCAATTTGGTGTAGAACGGTTACAGAGTAAAGGGGAAGTTGGTTATTTTTGTGTAAAAACTCAACTACTCTTTGGGTCAGACTGGCGTTAGCTAGGAAGTACAGGTAATCCATAAGGGGTGCTTGGGGGCAAAGCAAATGTTACTTCTTATATTGTCACTAAAAAAGCGGAATTTCTAGTAGGGTAAATCCCCTAAAGTTACTTGGGTAGTTTTACCCAATTATTTGCTAATCTTTGCCGATTTATTAAGATAAAAAAATCAACTATCGCAAGGTAGAAGAAAAACTTTACAAAACTATAAATATATGGTGTTTCTTACTCTCATTCAGCTATAAAGATTTTTGATTATTAGCAAAATTAATCCGATGCTGACATATCACCAATATCTCATGCTATTGGAAAAAATTCAAAAAATTTTCAACTATGTAAAAGGAAAGTGATTTGAGCGAGTTAAATTAAGAACTATATCTGAACTGAATCAAGCATGAACCAGCCAAAATCCGCTTCCCTTTTATCTTCCAGTCCTGTAGGGGAAAGCGACGAAGACCTCTTATTATCTGCTTACGAGTATGAACTTCCTGATGAACGCATCGCCCAAAATCCGGTAACACCAAGAGATAGCGCTCGCTTGTTGGTAGTTGATTCCCCGACACAGCAAAGCCATCGAGTGTTTCGCGATTTATTAGAATTGCTTCAACCAGGGGATTTACTGGTAATGAACAACACTCGTGTTATTCCTGCGAGACTCTACGGACGTAAAAATACGGGGACTTCTGTAGAAATTTTACTATTACAAGAGCAAAAATACAATTGTTGGTTAGCTTTGGTAAAACCGGGTAGACGCTTACTACCTGGGGCTGAAATTCATTTTCAAGCTAAAAATCATTCAGAGGATCAGCCAAATTTGATTTTAAGTGCCAAAATTTTAGAAAAGGATGAAGCCACAGGTGGGCGAATTTTACAGTTTAACTTACCGGAAGGAAAATCTTTAATCCCACTTTTAGATCAGTTTGGTCATGTTCCTTTACCTCCTTATATTAAAGATTCACAATCGCTTCCCGATCGGTATCAAACTGTTTATGCACATACGCCTGGATCAGTAGCAGCGCCAACAGCTGGGTTACACTTTACTCCTGAGTTATTGGAGAAATTAACCGCAAAAGGAATTGAACAAACTTTTGTCACATTGCATATAGGGGTAGGTACATTTCGACCAGTGGAAGCGGAAAAAATTACTAATCACGAAATGCACGGGGAATGGGTGGAGATACCAGCAGCTACAGTGGCAAAAATTCAGGAGACTAAGGCTAAAGGAGGTAGAATTATTGCGGTGGGAACGACAGCAGTACGTTCTTTAGAAGGAGCAGCGCAAAATGGGGAATTACGACCTTTTTGTGGTCAAACTGATTTGTTTATTTATCCCGGTTATGATTGGCGTGTGGTGGAGGGTTTGATTACTAATTTTCATTTACCACGCTCTAGTTTAATGATGCTGGTTAGTGCTTTGGTGGGAAGGAAACGGTTGCTGTCTTTGTATGAAGAGGCGATCGCTCAAAATTACCGCTTTTACTCTTTTGGCGATGCCATGTTGATTTTGCCAGAAGCTAGGAATCCTAAAAACCCGGTTTCTTGATCTAAGTTATACCTATTCTCTATGAAGATGCCCATGTGGAAACAGATTTTTTATAGTCGTCTACTTGTCATTATTACCACTGTGCTTTTTACACCTCTTGTTGTGGCTAACTCTGCTATTAGTTTGCCGAGAATAAAGCAGCTAATTCAAGGTGTCTATACTCAAGATTTAGAAGCTGCTGGTTATTTCCAACAAGGGGTTAGCAGTTACAGTGAGGGAAATTTTGCCGCAGCTTTTTCAGCTTTTCAAAAAGCTGTGGAACGCGATCCTAGTATTGCAATGGCTTACCATTATATGGGGAATGTGTTGTTAAAAAGAGGTCGGGATGCGGCAGCGATCGCAGAATATTCTAAAGCCATTCAATTAGATCCTTCTTTAGGAGAAGCTCATTACAATTTAGGTATAGCTTTGTATCGCCAAGGTAGATTAAATGATGCGATCGCAGCTTACCAACGTTCTGTGGCAATTAATCCCCATAATGCTAATGCCTATTACAATATGGGAGTAGCATTGTATGAACAAAAACAGTTTAATGGCGCAATTGATGCCTATCGTCAAGCCTTAGTTTTGAGTCCCAAACATCCCAGTGCGTTGTTAAATTTAGCCATAGCTTTAGAGCAACAGGGAAACTTTGATGCAGCCATAGAAACTTACCAAAGAGTCACAGAACTCGATCCTAAATTAGTGACAGCACAGAATAGTTTAGGGAATCTTTTAGTTCGACAAGATCGATCAGCAGAAGCGATCGCCGCTTACAACCAAGCAATTCGTCGTCAGCCAAAAGATCCGATCGCTTACTACAATTTAGGTATGCTGTTGTACCAAGAAGGTAAGTTAGAAAATGCCTTATCACCTCTGAGAAAAGCTAGGGAAATTTATGAAGACCAAGGTAACAATTCTCAAGCTACAGAACTTACCGAACTAATCAATCAGATTAAACAAAGATTGGAGACACAAAAATAAGTAAAACACCACCTTTTTCCGCAGAATAAACTTAAATTGGTAGGCGATTGATATCTTTATTAGAACCAATCACTACCATTGCCGAACCCTTTTCTAGTCGTTTGTTGGGGTTAGGATTAATTTCAAACCTGCCATCATAACTGACGGCTAACATATTCAACCCGTAGCGATTACGCAATTGTAATTCCGCTATAGTTTTGCCATGAAACCCATCGGGAATAATCAATTCTACAATGCTATTTTCTGGATCTAGCTCAAATCTTTCGATAATGTTTGGTTTAGTTAAACTTCGTGCCAAATTACAACCAGCTTCATGTTCTGGATAAATTACATGATCTGCTCCAACTCTTTTTAAGAGCTTCACATGAACTTCAGAAGAAGCTTTCGCTACCACATGGGGAACTCCGGCTTCTTTTAAATTTAGCGTGGTAATAATGCTTTCTTCCAGATAATTACCGATCGCCACTATTACCGTATCAAACTCAAAAATTCCTGATTCTCTTAATGCCGAAATCTCAGTAGAATCTAGCTGTACCGCATGAGAAAGTAGCTGATCGGTTAATGCTTGCGACACTCTTTTTTCATCTACATCTGTTCCCATTACTTCGTATCCCATTTTATACAAAGTGGAGCAGACAGCCCTACCAAAACGACCTAAACCAATTACAGCAAACTGGTTATTTCCTTTACGCAAACTGCGGAAAAAATTCAACGATGAAAGACTCATAAGTTATAGTGGAATTAAATTGGTAACAATTACTTTTTAGGGTAACAATGGGTGGGTAATAGCAACATTATCCCACTAAAAGATTTTCTTCTGGGTAATGCACTGACTTAGGACGGGGATCTCCTAAAATCGCTGCCATAAATAGTAAAACTCCTACCCGACCGATGTACATACTGGAAATTATCAGTAACTTTCCTACTACTGAAAGTTTAGCAGTAATTCCTGTGGAAAGACCGACTGTACCAAAAGCAGAAACAACTTCAAATAGAATTTGAAGAAAGTCAAATTTTGGATCAGTGAGGGAAATTAAAATTGTCGAAAGTAACACAGTAGCAACCGAACCAATCAGCACACCCACCGCTTTTAAAATCAAAGAAATAGCGACTTCGCGTTTATACAAAGTTACTTCTTCTTGCCCTTGTAAAATTGCTTTTGTCGCACTAGTAAGAACGCGAACAGTTGTGGTTTTTATCCCTCCGCCTGTACCTCCCGGACTAGCACCCATAAACATCAAAGCAATAGTTAAAAATAATCCGGCTGTGGTCATTTTTCCGATATCAATAGTGTTAAATCCAGCAGTTCTGGGAGTCACAGCTTGAAACCAAGCATTGAGTACTTTTTCACCAAAATTCATCGGCCCAAAGGTTCCTGGATTCCTCCATTCGATAAAAAAGAAAGCAATTGTGCCAAATGCTAAAAGCATGATTGTTGTGCTAGTCGCAACTTTAAAATTTAAAGAGAATCTGACACAGGCTTTTCTTCTTTGTACGCGATCGCGCAACCACAAAAATATCTCAAAAATTACCCCATAGCCAATACCGCCAAAAATAATCAACACCGTTACTACAGCAATTAACAAAATCGATGATTGATAGCCAATTAAGTTATCCTGAAACAAACTAAAACCAGCATTATTCCAAGAATTAACACTGTGAAAAATTGACAACCACAAACCTTGACTTAGCCCATATTTGGGAGCGAATACAGGCATTAATAGGAAAATCCCTGTAATTTCAAAAATCATCGTAGTAGCGATAACTGAGCGAATTACTTGGGGAGCTTCTTGCAATCCTGGGCGATCCAAAGCTTGTTGAATCGCCATTTTATGCCGTAAATCAAACCTGCGTCCCACCAACAAAATGAGAAAAGTTGTTGTTGTCATATACCCCAGTCCCCCAATTTGAACAAGGGCAACCATAAACAACTGTCCCCAAAAAGAAAAATAAGTTCCAGGATCTACCACTGATAGCCCAGTTACACAAACCGCAGAAGTTGATGTAAACAATGCCACAATAGGGTCATTCCAATTCCCACTACTAGTCGAGAAAGGCATCATTAATAGGAGAGCGCCGACAGTGATTACAGCGAGAAAACCTAAACAAATGGTTCGAGATATGGTCATCGAAGAATAGTTTACATAGTAGTCTTTTTGCAGCTTACTGCTTTCTGTGTACTTTGATCTAAAATCTAAAATCTGAAATCGAAGAACATACTTTGTTAGGCTAATTCTTAACGTTACAAAAGTTAACACAGAGACATCTTCTATGCCATCTACCCTAAATCAAAGAATTCAGGACTTTTACGACGCTTCCTCTGGACTTTGGGAAAAAGTGTGGGGCGAACACATGCACCACGGTTATTACGGTTCGGAAGGAAACATCAAAAAGGAACGTCGTCAGGCGCAAATTGATTTGATTGAAGAACTCCTGAAATGGTCGGGAATACAGCAAGCGGAGAATATTCTGGATGTTGGTTGTGGAATAGGGGGTAGTTCTTTATATTTGGCGCAAAAATATAATGCTACGGCTACGGGAATTACCCTGAGTCCGGTACAAGCTGCTAGGGCAAAAGAACGGGCGACTACAGCCGGAATGAGTGAAAAAACTGAGTTTTTGGTTGCCGATGCTTTGCAAATGCCTTTTGCTGATGCTTCTTTTGACTTTGTTTGGTCAATGGAAAGTGGCGAACACATGGCAGATAAAGAGCAATTTTTACGAGAATGTTATCGGGTATTAAAACCAGGCGGAACTTTTTTAATGGCTACTTGGTGTCATCGTCCAACTAAGTCGCCAAATCAGCCATTAACACCTGATGAATTACATCATTTGGCAGAAATTTATCGAGTTTATTGTTTACCTTATGTGATTTCTTTGCCAGAATATGAAGCGATCGCAAAAAATAGCTCTTTCCAAAACATCCGCACCGCAGATTGGTCAAAAGCAGTCGCACCTTTTTGGAATATCGTCATTGAATCAGCCTTTAATTTAGAAGCCATAATTGGCTTGTTATTTTCCGGTTGGTCTACTATTCAAGGTGCAATGTCTCTCGGATTAATGCAACGCGGATATGAAAGTGGACTAATTAAATTTGGCTTGCTTTGTGGTAACAAATAATTCCAAATCTACAAGAAGTAGAGACGTTTCATGTATTTACCAAATGTAGAGA
>JBAVZX010000643.1:0-2423 GCA_049589015.1 Phormidium sp.
CTTTTGATTTGGCAAGTGATTCTTTACTCAGAGCTTCGTTAGTAATGCTATCTGATAGGTCACAAATCTTACTGGTAAGTATGCACCACATTGTTTCAGATGGTTGGTCAATTGGTGTTTTTCTGCAAGAAATGACAGCGTTATATAATGCTTATACTCAAGGCTTCGACCGTTCGGCTGACTCTCACGGAAGCCTGAGCTCAGCCGAAGGTCAGCGATCGCCATTAAGCCCATTACCAATTCAATATGCTGACTTTGCTTTATGGCAGAGAGAATGGTTGCAAGGAGAGGTGCTGCACAGACAATTAAACTACTGGAAAGAACATCTGACAGATGCTCCAGCATTACTAGCACTACCGACAGACCGACCCAGAAAAGCAGTGCAAAGATTCCTTGGCGCACATCAAAAGTTTGCACTTTCAGTGGAACTGACAGAGAAATTGACCCAATTAAGTCAAGAACAAGGAGTAACTTTGTTTATGACGCTGTTGGCAGCATTTAATACCTTACTTTACCGTTATACTGGACAATCAGATATATTAGTTGGTTCACCGATCGCCAATCGGAATCAGAGCGAAATAGAAGGCTTAATCGGCTTTTTTGTGAATACTTTAGTGTTCAGAACAAATTTATCAGAAGATCCTAATTTTGCAGAATTACTCAATCAAGTACGGGATGTATCGTTAGCCGCTTATACTCATCAAGATTTGCCTTTTGAAATGTTAGTTGAGGCATTACAGCCCAAACGAAATCTCAGCCATACACCCATAATTCAAGTAATATTTATACTTCAGAATGCGCCCTTGCCTCAAATAGAACTCAATGGGTTAACTGTTAATCCGATCGAAGTGGAAAGTGCGATCGCCAAATTCGACTTAACCTTATCAATGGAAAACACAGCCAGTGGACTGATAGGAATATGGGAATACAACACCGACTTATTTGATAGTAACACCATTGAGAGAATGACAAATCATTTCTTCACCTTACTCTCAGGAATAGTTACTAACCCACAAGGGAGAATTTCCCAATTACCCCTATTAACTGAAATTGAACAACATCAACTGTTAACTGAGTGGAATGATACTCAAACAGACTATCCGGCAAATAAATGTGTGCATCAGTTGTTTGAGGAGCAGTGTTTGAGAACACCAGAAGCAGTAGCATTGGTGTTTGAATTACAAAAACTGACATATCGAGAATTGAATGGTCGGGCGAATCAATTAGCAAATTATTTACATTCATTAGGAACACAAAGAGATAAACCCGTTGGGATTTGTCTAGAACGCTCAATAGAAATGGTCGTGGTATTACTTGGCATTCTGAAAGCAGGCGGAGCATACCTTCCCCTTGACCCAGAATATCCAACAGAGCGTTTGTGTTTCATGCTAGAAGATTCTCAGGTTTCAGTGGTAGTGACACAGCAGCGACTTCTGGAAAAACTAAGTGCCGCCCAAGCAAAACTGGTTTGTTTGGAGCAAGTTGGGTCACAAATACTCGAAAAAAGCCCAGAGAACCTAAATGCAGTCGTAATCGCCTCCAATCTAGCAAATGTGATTTATACTTCCGGTTCTACAGGCAAACCCAAAGGTGTAATGGTAGAGCATAAAGGATTGTATAACTTAGCAATAGCTCAAATTGAAGCTTTTGGTTTGCATAGTCAAAGTCGAGTACTCCAGTTTGCCTCCTTTAGTTTTGATGCCTCGATTTCGGAAATCATGATGGCACTTGGGTCAGGAGCTACACTTTATTTAGCAAGTAAAGATTCGCTACTCCCCGGCTCACCATTAATAGAGTACCTGCGAGAAAATAGGATTACTCATCTGACCCTACCTCCATCAGCACTAGCAGTCTTACCCACAGAAGAACTGACGGGCGCACACGCAGATACGCGGGGCGCACACGCAGATACGCGGGGCGCACACGCAGATACGCCCCTACTGGAAACATTGATCGTGGCTGGAGAAGCCTGTGCGCCAGAACTGATGAAACAATGGTCAGTGAGAAGAAACTGCTACAACGCTTATGGACCAACAGAAGCAAGTGTCTGTGCCACCATAGCCAAATATAGTAATGATGAGCCAAAAATCTCGATCGGTCGTCCCATAGCTAACACCCAAATATACATCCTCGATACCCATCTCCAACCAGTACCAACAGGAGTACCCGGAGAATTACACATTGGAGGAATAGGACTAGCTAGAGGCTACCTAAATCAACCAGAACTAACAGCACAAAAGTTCATTCCCAATCCCTTCACCAATGAACCAAATGCCCGACTCTATAAAACAGGAGACTTAGCCCGTTATTTACCAGATGGAAACATCGAATACTTAGGACGCATTGACAACCAAGTAAAAATTCGCGGCTTCCGCATTGAGTTGGGCGAAATCGAAAGTATATTGAATCAACATCCCCAAGTG